>NZ_JBYCLD010000106.1:0-5869 GCF_057473725.1 Mycobacterium sp. TH-M11
CACAGCTTCGCCTAGTGGGTCGGCCCGAGCGTCGGTCGTCGACATAACCCCGACAGTGACCGCAATAACGCACGCAATGGCAAAGGTTGAGTTACCGGAAGGCAAATGATGGCCGAAAAGACTGCGCGACGCAGAACTTCCCAGGCGGAAGCGGTTGCCCATATTCGACAAGGCGAGACGTTCACGATCAATCTGCCGATTTTCGGGCAGTTCGAAATCCCCCCACCCGAGGCGCTGGCTTACTACGGGGGTCTGGCCGCGCTGGCTGCGTTCGAGCTGATCGACTGGCCGGTCGCGCTGGTCATCGCCGGCGGCCACCTGCTTGCCAGCAATCACCACAACAAGCTGCTCGAGGAGCTCGGCGAGGCCATCGAGAGCGCCGAGTAACGCCGTCAGCCCGCCCCGGCGCCGAGCATGCGACGCGCCGCTTGGACGTCGTGGTGGATCGGCATGCACATCAACTCCGCCACCCGGAACATGAAGCTTGTCGGCGCCAACACAATAACAATTTCGTTGTCGGCGAGCAGCTTGTCCAGGGCCGAGAAGCCAGCGCTGTCAAAGTATTTCACATTAGTCAGATCAAGGATCATCGGCCGCTCACCGGGAACGGCTCGCACCGACCGGTCAAAGTCGACGACATTGGACGCGTCGACCTCGCCGGTCAGCGTCACCTCGACCGGCACTGATTCACAGACGCTCTGCAGCTCGAACTCCGCGTGCCTCATGCCGTAACGCCTTTCAGGAGACCCGACTCCGGCAGTACCGCCTGATCGAACGTCAACGTGATTCGCGTACCGGCGGCGGTCCGGACCGTCCTCACATCGTCAGCCAGACCGTTGATCATGGTCAGTCCTCGGCCGCGCCTTTGGCTGCGCTGGCTCGCCGACGAATCGCCCGACCATTGACCGGCGTCGCTGACGGTGGCGGTGACAGTTTGGCCGCGTACGAACGCTTCCACGGAAACCGTCTTGCTGCCATCGGCGCCGCTGCCGTGCTCGATCGCATTCGTCACCGCCTCGCCGGTGGCCAACAGGATGTCGGATTCCCGTCGCGGATTCACGTCGATGCCGGAAAGCCAGCTGCGCAATCGATGTCGCGCATCGGCGATGTGATCCAGGGACGCGGGCACCACGGTGGCGAAGCTTCGGGTGGAGCTGTGACAGGGACGCAGCGCCAGCAGCACGACGTCGTCGGTGTAACCGCCGGGCGGAGCCATCCGGTCGAGTAACTCGTCGCACAGGTCGCCGACCGGGAGGTCGGCGCGGTACGCCGCGGCACCGAGCAACCGGTCGAAGCCGTCGTCGAGTGCCTCACCGGGCCGCTCGATCAGTCCATCGGTGTAGAGCAGAACGACGCTGCCGGAAGGCAATTCGTGCACCGCAGTGTTGCCCTTGAGCGCTCTCTCCGAGGCCGCGACCGGTGGCCGCCGGCCCTGCGACAGGTAGACCGGTGGCTGGTCCGGGGTCACCAGCAGCGGATAGGGATGTCCCGCGCACGAGTAGCTGATTCGGGCGATGCCGTCGCCGGTGTCGGGGTTCGAACCGTCGTCGATCACCGCGTAACTGACCGTCGCGCACCGCGCGCCTGGCACGGTGGCCGCATACCGGTCCAAGTTAGCCAGCACCGCGCCCGGGTCGGCGTCGGTCAGCGCGCTGGCCGCCAAGCCGGCCCGCAGCCTGCTCATCGCGATTGCGGCGGGCAGACCGTGCCCGACCACGTCGCCGACCGAAAACGCAATCCGCCCTTGGTTTTCCAGCGGCAGTACGACATACCAGTCACCGCCGACTCGCATCGCCTCACCACCGGGCTGATAGACCGCGGCGACGACCGCCGCCGTCGACCCATGGTCGAGGTCGAGTAGGTGGTCTTGGAAGTCCACGGCGATCCGGTGTTCGCGTTGCACGTTGCGGATACGGTCGACCCTCGACTGGGTGGCCCCGGCCACCTGGGCGGCCCATTCGAGTTCAGCGGGAGCGAACTGCCGCGGCTTGGGCCAGAGCATCCCGAGCGAACCGATGATCTTCCCGTCCGAACCCCGCAGCGGCTGGCTGATACACGACCGCACCAAGTCCGACGTCTCGCCCACCACGTGCCGATAACGCGAGCTGAGGCTCAGCGTGTCGGTGATAACCATCGACTGGCCGGTCCGGATGACATCCACCGGCACGATCGGGGTGTCCATCGACGCAATGTGGTAACGGTCACGGATCTCCGGCGGCACCGCGGCGCTGTATTCGAATCGGAGCGTCTTCGCCTCGGTGTCGAGCAACCCAAGGCAGATGATCGGTGGCTCACCCGTCACGAACGCGGCGCCCTGCAGCGCATCGACGATCGCGACGCTCGAATCAGCGGTCTTTAGCGCGGCATCGAGTTGAGCGAAGTCCAGCGCTGTCCGTGCCCGGGCGTCGCTGGTTCGCCGGCTGGCGCGTTCGCGCGCCGCGGCCGACAGGCGGGCGGCCACGCGGTCGATTAAATCCTGCGATCTGAACGGCTTTGGCAGGTAGTCGTCGGCGCCGCCGGCGAACCCCGCGCTGACGGCGTCCGCGCCGGCCCTTGCCGAAAGCATCAGCACCGGGGTGGCTGCCAACGCCGGATCGGCCCGGATGGCGTCGAGCAGTTCGAATCCGTTCAGTCGCGGCATCATCACGTCGGTCACGACGGCATCGGGGTGGTGTCGGCGGGCTGACTCGAGGGCTTCTAGGCCGTCGCTGACGAGCACCGTCCGCCAGCGTGTCGACAGCACCCGCTCCAAATGGGCTCGCATATCAGCGTTGTCGTCGGCGATCAGCACCAGCTCACGACCGTCGGACACCGGCAGCGCGGCGCCCGCCGCTCGCGGCGGCACCCACTGGCCAGCCTCGACGACGTACGGGTTGTGCAGAAGTCCCGCCGGCGCATGGGCGGTGGGCTTACCACGCACGGATCGGGGCAACCGGATGGTGACCGCGGTGCCGCGGCCGAGTCGGCTGTCGAACTCGACAGCCCCGTGTTGCACTTCGACGAGGCCCCGCACCAACGACAAGCCGATCCCGCTGCCCTCGACGCTGCGCCCGAGCGCGTTCTCCGCGCGAAAGAACCGCTCCCCCAAATGCTTCAGGTCATCCTCGGCGATACCGACACCGGTGTCGCGGACCATGATGCGACAGAAGGCCTTATCACCGTGTGCGGTCACCGTGATGGAACCGGCCGGGGTGTATTTCACGGCGTTGGACATCAGGTTGAGGACGATGGTTTCCCACAGACCGGGATCGATGTCGGCCAGCGCCGGGCGACAATCGAGTACCAACTCAAGATCGGCGCGTCGACACAGTTCGGAAAACGACGACGCGATGTGCGCCGTCAGCGCACCGATGTCGGTACACACCAACGTGGCGGTGGTGCGGCCGGCGTCGATGCGGGAGAAGTCCAACAGCGAATCAACCAGCCGCTGCAGCCGTCCCGCATTGCGACGCGCAGTGCCCAGCCGATCCGCCATCACCCTGCCGATGCCGGTGTCGCTCAACGCATCGTCGAGTGGACCCAGCAACAGCGTGAGCGGGGTGCGGAATTCGTGACTCACGGTTGTCAGGAAAGCCGTCTTGGCGTGGTCCAACTCGGCAAGCGTGTCGGCCCGGCGCCGCTGCTGTTCATACGCCATCGCCGAGGCGATCGCCGAGGACAACCGGTCGGCGAGCAACTGACAGAAGCCGACGTAGTGGTCGTCCAGTCGGCACAGCGGATTCGTCCCGATCAGCAGAGCCCCGCCGGCCGCTCCCTCACCGAGCGGTAGCAGCAGCGCATGGTCCGGACAGTCGCCGCCCAACACCTCGTCAATGCCGTCGATCAAGGCCGCGACGTTGTCGATCATTCGCGTCGGCGGCCGCGCGGGAGATTCGGTCAACTCCGCCAGCGTCGGCGGCAGCAACGACAGCACCGACGGCGTCGCCGCCTGCAGCGTCGCGCCCGATGCCTCGGGGCCGTCGAGGTACACGGCTATCAATGGCACGTCGGCGGGACGTTGCACGCACACGGCGACAGTCGCCTGCAGGGCGCCGTCGATGGTGTCGGTGTCCATCAACGCGGAAGCCACGTCGTTGAGCAGGCGCAGTCGGCGTTCGCTGAGTACCCGGTCGGTGGTTTCGAACGACGGGCAGATGAGCCCGAAGATGGTGCCGTCATCGTCGACAAGTGGGCTGTAGGTGAAGGTGAAATAGCGTTCGCGGCGCCTACCCTCGGTCACGACGGGCAACATCAGGTCGTGCGACCATGTCGCTTCGCCGGTGGCAATCACCTTGGCCAGCATCGGGCGGATCGGGTCCCACACATCCCACAACGCGTACTGGCCACGCTGACCCAGCGCGGCCGGATGCCGGTCGGCGATGATCGGGATGTAGGCGTCGTTGTAGATCAGAAACAGCTCGTCGGTGTCCAGGCCCAACACCATCGGAAAACTCGACATCAGCACCATTGCGACCACCGAGCGCATTTCGGCCGGCCATGCCTGCGGCGTCCCCAAAGGGTGTGCGGTCCAATCGAATTCAGCGAACCGTCGGCCCATCTCGCCGCCGCGCGCCACGGCTACGGCGAGGTCAGGCGGCAGCACTTTCGGATCGAGTGGCCAGCCGCGGCGTTCGTGGCCGCTCACGACCCGCGCTCGGACTCACGGCCTTCCAGTGCATCCGGCAGCGAGGGGTAGAGCTCGATCAGGCTGTCGAGGTTCGTCACCTCGATCGGGCGCACCACCAAGCCGTTGTCGGCGACCACCCGGACCGATATGCCGGCGCGAAGCCCCTGCTCGTGAACGTCGAGTACCGCGTTCAGCCCCGCGCTGCCGAAATACGTCACGCCGTTGAGGTCGACGATGAGCAGTCGGGAATCCTGACCGCCGGCCCGCTGCAACGCGGACTCCAGCTGCGACCGAAGCTGGCGCGCCGTACCCGAATCGATTTCCCCCGAGGCATGCACCAGTAAAGCGTCGGGTCGAACCTCGGATTCGACCACCAACATTTCCATCGCGTTCTCACCCACCTCGACGCACTCAGATTCCGTCAGCCAGAGCCACGGCCACTAGATCCAGCCTATCTGGCAGGACACTTGTCCGGCAGGACACCTAGGCGGTGGATTCACCCGGAATGCGAAGGTGCACGGTCAGCAGCATGTGGTCGAAGGCAGCTTGAGTGTCCGCCGACAGCGTTGGCTGCGTGGCGATTTCGGCGACAAGTTGCTTGGCGAGCGAACGCAGCTTGGTATTGGTTTCCTGCGATCGCCACCTCAGCACGCCGAATGCCTGCTCGGGGCTGACCCGGTAGATCGCCACCAAGATGCCTTTGGCCTGTTCGATGACGGCGCGCGCCTCGAACAGATCGGGCAGGGCCTCGTCGAGGGCGTTCTGGCGGTTCTCGACGAAGGTGGCGGTGAGATCGAGGTAGTGGCCGGCGGTTCCCACCACCGCCCCGTCCGCATCGGAGATCCGGTCGGCGACCACAATCGCGTCGTGCACGGTGCCGGCCGTGTCGATGAAGCGGTGCCGGCTGGAGAAGGAGCTCTTGGACAACAACGCCCGGTCCAGCAGATCCTGCACATGGTCGCGGTCTTCGGGGTGCTGGTGCGACATCAGCAGCTCGGTCGTCGGCTCGACGGTCCCCGGCTCGTAGCCGTGCATCCGGGCGAGTTCGTCGGACCATTCCCAGCGCTGCCCGACAAACCAGAAGCGGAACGCGCCGACACCCGGTTTGTCGACGTCGACGACCGGCCATCTGGTCGGCCAGATGTCGGCGTCGCCGCTCGTCTCGGCCCGCTCCTGCACGCTGACCATCCTTGCACCGATGCCACTGCTTGCCTACCGATCGGCCGGCAGCCGATTGGGTACGCATCGCCGTGGTCTGGCCCG
>NZ_JBYCLD010000107.1:0-2360 GCF_057473725.1 Mycobacterium sp. TH-M11
TAACTTGGCGGCGCGATCGTTGGGTGATTAGCGCGCGCGGGCGGGCTGGGTGAGAATTCCGCGCGTGACCGGGTTGGCGGTGGATCCTGGGGTGCTGTCGGCTGCGGGCGCCGCCGTGGTGGGCGCCGGTGACGGTCTGGCCGCGAATCTCATGGTGCTCACGGGCGGTTTTGCGGCCAGCACCGGACACGATCATGCCGGGACGGCGTTCGGGTTGGCGTATCAGTCTGCGGCGGAGGCGTTGTTGAGCGCGGCCGCGGCCGTGGTCAATGCGTGCCGGTTCAACGGGGCCAAGATCCAGCTGTCGGCGGCGAACTATTCGCGGGCTGAGGCGGCGTCGACGTTGGGTGGGGGTGCCGGGGTGTTGTCGGCGCCGCCGGATCCGGTCAGGGTCACCGCGCCCGGGCCGCCGGGGACCTTGGGTCCGGGACAGCCGCCGCCGCCGTGGTGGGCGGTGGTGCAGTCGTTCGTCGACGACGTGTGGCCCGACGCCGATGTGGGCGCGTTGTATGCCGCGGCGGGGTGTTGGCGTAGTTTCGGGGCGGCGATCGGCGGGGTGCCGGGTGCGCTGAGTGCGTCCAATGCGCTCGTCGGTGGGCAGCAGATCCCCGAAGGCCCGCACATCGGCGAGGTGTTGTCCCAGATCGGTGAGCACGCCAACAGCGTCGGCGCGCAATGCGGGAAGCTGGCCGCGACCCTCGATGAGTTCGCCGAGCAGGTCAGCCAGGCGCAGAGCGCGATCCGGGATCTGTGCCACCGACTGGGTTCGCTGGCCGATATCGGCCACGATGTGGTGTTGATCTTCGAGGGCAAGGCGTTCGACGAGGTCAAAAAGGTCGCCGCGGACATCAACGCCGTGCTGCATTCCCTGGGTCGGGAAGCCCGGGCATGGGAGCAGTCGATGGATGCGGGCGTGCAGGTCATCGACGGCCTGGTGGTCGGGATGGAAAGGTTCCTGCGCGGCCAGTTCACCCATTTTCTGGGGCAGGAGGTCGGCAATCAGGTTGCGGCGACGTTCGAGACCTGGGTCAACACCGGTGAGGGGTTCCTCAAGGGCGCCTACGAGATGGCCAAAGGGATCGAGGGGTTGGATCCGCGGTGGTTCCTGCTGGACCCCGAGGGCGCGGCGGCCGCCTGGAAGGGCATGACCAGGACGGGTCTGCTCAACCACATCCTCGACCCACACGACGCCGTCGAGGCCGACACGCAGATGGTCACATCGCTGCTGCACCTCGACGATTGGCGCGGCGATCGGCCGGGACTGGGGTTGGGGGAAAACCTCTTCGACGTCGCGACGCTGGTCGTTCCCGGGGCCGGTGAGGCCGGTGCCGGGGCCAAGGGGGCTGCGGCGGCGGCGCGGGCCGCCGAGGAAGGCGGTGAAGCCGCCGATGCCGCCGGGGCTGCCGGGCGCGGTGCGGGAGCCGCCGGTCGGGTCGCCGGTGCCGGCGGCGCGTTGGGCGATATCGGCAAGGCCGGTTCCGGGCTGACCAAAGACCTCGACGGCCTCAGCCGGGACCTGACCCCCAGGGCCGAGGCCCCGCTGGCTGGCCAACCCGTGGCGCTGCCGCCCGACAAACCGCCCGCGGCGCCCGTCGAGCACGCACCGCACCCGGCCGACCACACGCCCGCGGGTGGCGCGCACGAGCCGGCACCGGCACCCGCGGCGGCCCCGCACGAGCCGGCGGCACCCGCCAGCGCCCCCGATGAACCCGGCCCGGCACCCGCGGGATCTTTGCATGAGCCCTCACCCGCCAGCGGAACGCGTGAACCGGTGGCTACACCGGTGGCTCGCCCACATCAGCCCGAGTGGGTACCCGCCGTTTCGTCTCGGCGCCTGCCGTCGGCGGCTCCGCAGCAGCTGGCCGAACACGTACCGGCCAGGGCGCCCGCCCCGCCCGGCCCAGCACCCGCCGAAGCGGCACCAGCACCGGCTGCCGCGGCGCCCGCACCGCGCCCGCCGGCGGCCAACTTCACGCCCGCCGGCGGTCACCCCGCCGAACTGCCCACACGACGCGGCGATGGGATGCACGCGCCCGGTGATGGTTTCCCACCTGGCAACAGGTCCCATGACGCGGAAGGCCGTGGTCCGCATGACGACGGCGACAAAGGTTCACGGGATGGCCACAAACCTGGGCTGAAGCGTCAGGAGGGAAATCCGCGCGAGGCGGGTGACGGCTCTACGCCACACGATGGTGACGTCAACGAAGCGCACGACGGAGATGGGTTCGTCGGGCCATATCGCTTACCAGCCCCAGAACTTGTTACTCCGCCCGCGGATGGCGCCTTTTTCTGGTCCGGAAGAACCACCGATGGTCTCGGAATTGGTCCGACGTCAGCTGGCGGGAACGGCGCCGCCGATT
>NZ_JBYCLD010000108.1:0-2786 GCF_057473725.1 Mycobacterium sp. TH-M11
GCTCGCGGCTCTTCGAAGAGGCGGCCGCGGCCACCAAGGCATCCGGTGCAAGTGTGCTGTCCGGCACGGACGCCTTCACCCTGCACGACACCTACGGGTTCCCGATCGAGCTCACTCTCGAGATGGCTGCCGAAGCGGACCTGCAGGTCGACGAGCTCGGGTTCCGGGAACTGATGGCCGAGCAGCGCCGCCGCGCGAAGGCCGACGCCGCCGCGCGCAAGCACGCGCACGCCGACCTGACGGCCTACCGCGAGCTGGTCGACGCCGGACCCACCGAATTCACCGGTTTCGACGAATTGACCTCGCACGCAAAGATTCTGGGCATCTTCGTCGATGGCAAGCGGGTGCCGGTGATAACGCACGGGACCGAAGAGCCCGCGCGCGCCGACCGCGTCGAAATCGTGCTCGACCGCACACCGCTGTACGCCGAATCGGGTGGTCAGGTGGCCGACGCGGGCACCATCAGCGGCACCGGATCCAGCCAGAGCGCCATGGCGGTCGTCACCGACGTGCAGAAGATCGCGAAAAGCCTGTGGGTGCACCGCGTCAACGTGGATTCGGGGGAGTTCGTCGAAGGAGACACGGTCGTCGCAGCCGTCGACCCCGGCTGGCGCAAGGGTGCTACCCAGGGCCACTCCGGAACGCACATGGTCCATGCCGCCCTTCGGCAGGTGTTGGGCCCCAACGCTGTTCAGGCCGGCTCGCTGAACCGTCCGGGCTACCTGCGGTTCGACTTCAACAGCCAGGGCGCGCTGAGCGCCGAGCAGCTCAGCCAGGTCGAGCAAGTGACCAACGAGGCCGTCCAAGCCGACTATGAGGTACACACCTTTCTCGAAAAGCTGGACAAGGCCAAGGCAATGGGTGCGATGGCCATGTTCGGCGAGGCCTACCCCGATGAAGTGCGCGTGGTCGAGATCGGCGGGCCGTTCTCGCTGGAGCTGTGCGGTGGAACCCACGTGCACAATTCGGCGCAGATCGGGCCGGTGACCATCCTCGGTGAATCCTCGGTGGGCTCCGGCGTGCGCCGCGTCGAGGCCTACGTCGGGCTGGAGTCATATCGGCATCTGGCCAAGGAGCGCGCGCTGATGGCCGGGCTGGCCTCGTCGCTGAAGGTGCCCTCCGACGAGGTGCCGGCCCGGGTGGCGAACCTGGTGGAACGACTGAAAGCCGCGGAGAAGGAGATCGAACGCAACCGGCTGGCCAGCGCCCGGGCAGCTGCGGCAAACGCGGCCGCCGGGGCGCAGCACATCGGTAACGTCCGGCTGGTGGCGCAGCGGATGTCGGCCGGCATGACGGCCGCCGACCTACGCTCGATGGCGGGCGATATCCGCGGCAAGCTCGGCACCGGACCGGCGGTCGTCGCCCTGATCGCCGAGGGCGACGGCGGCAGCGTGCCCTACGCGGTCGCGGCCAACCCCGCCGCCCAGGATTTGGGCCTGAGTGCCAACGACTTGATCAAGTCGCTCGCTGCCGCGGTCGACGGTCGCGGCGGCGGGAAGGCCGACCTCGCGCAGGGTTCCGGCAAGGATTCGTCGGGCATCGATGCAGCATTGGATGCGGTGCGCGCAGAGATCGCAAGGACCAGCTGAGTGGATTCACCGCATCGCGTGCCGGACCGGCCTGGTGGGGACGATCCGGGACCCGGGCGACGACTCGGCATCGATGTGGGCACCGTCCGCATCGGTGTGGCGACCAGCGACCCCGACGGAATCCTGGCCACGCCGGTCGAGACGGTTCGCCGCGACCGCTCCGCCCGGCATCTACGGCGGCTGGTCGAGTTGGTCGCCGAGTTGCAGGTTGTCGAGGTGATCGTCGGGCTGCCGCGAACGCTGGCCGATCGCACCGGCCCGTCGGCCCTCGACGCTATCGAGTTGGCGGACGTGCTGGCCGGTCGAATTGCGCCGGTACCCGTGCGGATGGCCGACGAGCGGTTGACGACGGTCTCCGCGCAGCGCTCGCTGCGCCAGGCCGGGGTGCGGGCGAAAGGTCAGCGTAAGGTCATCGACCAGGTGGCGGCGGTGGCAATACTGCAGGGTTGGCTCGACGAACGCCGTGCCATGTCGCCCGGGGAGGTCAACGGTGTCTGATGGCCGGGAACGCGCTCGGCCGCGACCGGGTCCGGTCGCGGTGGGCTCGTCGCGTCGCGGACATCTGCGCGCCGACCGGCTGCGCGCCGAGCGGGAGCGTCGCCGACGGAGAACCACCACCCGCGGCATTCTCCTGAGTCTGGCTATCGGGATGGTCATCGCGGCGGTATTCGTCGGGTCCAGGTTGTGGCACGGGAGCGGCTCGCGGTACGACTTCGCCGGCGACGGCAAGCGGGATCTGGTGATCGAGGTGCACGCCGGGGACTCGACCACGGCGATCGGTGAGACGCTGCACGACAAGGACGTCGTCAAGTCCGTGAAGGCGTTTCTCGGTGCGGCCGCAGACAATCAGGCGATCACGGCGATCCAACCCGGTTACTACCGGCTCCGCACCGAGCTCCCGGCGGCCACGGCGGTGAAACTGCTGGTTGATCCGGCCAGTCGGGTGGGCAAGCTGGTGATACCCGAGGGTCAGCAACTCGATGACACCTCTGACGTCAAGACGAACGAGACCACGCCGGGCATCTTTTCGATGATCGCCAAGGCCAGCTGCGTCGAGTTGGACGGCACCAAGCACTGTGTCTCGGACGGCGCCTTGCGGGCAGCGGCGGAAAATACGCCGCCGACATTACTTTTGGTGCCGCCGTGGGCGGTGCCGTCGGTGACGGCGATGGGCAGCGACCACCGTCGGATCGAAGG
>NZ_JBYCLD010000109.1:0-5298 GCF_057473725.1 Mycobacterium sp. TH-M11
CTGCTGTTCGCCCACGGCCAGAGCTTCCAGGTGGCGTGGATTCATGGGCTGAGTTGGCACACGATTCTCGACGTCGTACTGCACCAGTATTTCGACAACAGCGTTCCGTTCGCGATCGTCACGGCGCTCATTTTCGTTGCCGCGCTGACGGTTCGGGCTACCGGACGTTGGCCGGTCGCCGGAGATACCCGCCGGATCTCGATCATCTGCGCGGCCTGGATAGGGCTGCCGACCGCGATCAGCCTGATCTATTCCGCGCTGAGCGATCCGTTCTACTATCCGCGGTACCTGTTCTTCACCACACCGGCGATGGCGATCATGATCGCGGTCGCAATTGTGGCGGTCGCCCGGCGGCCGCGCTGGATCGCTCTGGTACTAGTCACGCTCGCCGTGGCGGCCATCCCGAATTACCTGCTGTCCCAACGGCAGCGTTATGCCAAGGAAGGCTGGGACTACAGCGACGTCGCCGATCTGATCACCGCCCGGGCCGCGCCCGGCGACTGCCTGCTGGTCGATAACACGGTCGGCTGGCTGCCCGGACCCGTGCGCGCACTGCTGGCGGCCCGGCCGGCCGCGTTCCGGCCGTTGGTCGACATCGGCCGCGGCGTACCCGCGCCCAAACGCGAGACGTTGTGGGACGGCCATGTCGCGGTCTGGTTGATCGTCGGACGTCTGTACAAGTGCACGACGCTGTGGACGATCACCACCCATGACACCAAGCTGCCCAATCATCAAGCCGGGACCGCCTTGCCGCCGGGACGGTCATTCAGCCGGGCACCCGCGTATCTCATTCCGCGGGACGTCGGATTTCACATCGTCGAGCGGTGGCAATTCCATCGCACTCAGGTCATCAAGTCGGTCCGCTGAGATCGCCGGGACCGGTTGCAGCCCTCAATTATTCAACGCATGCCCCGGGCGGCGCGACGAGAAACCAGCGCGCCCAGCAAGCCCACCGCGGCGAACACCGCGAACAAGGCGCGGGCGGCGATCACCAGGTCGCCCTCCGCACCGTTGACCACGACACCAGCAAGCCCAGCGCCAAACGCGCCGGCGATCATCTCGATCGTGTTGATCGCCGCGCCCGCCGCGGCGCCCTCCTTCTCGTCGACGCACTGCATCGCCCATGCGGACAGATGCGGCCAGCCCGCGCCGATACCGGCGCCGGTCACCGTCAGCGCTGCCGCCCAGGCAGCGACCAACCCCAGCGGTGCATGGTCAGCCTGCGTGGCGGCGGCCAGCATCAGGCCGGCCGCGATGACCAGCGGAGCCGCCATTACCACCCGGTTGACCGTCTTACCGCCTCTCAACGAGGCGCTGACCAGCTCACTCACCGCCCATCCGACTGCCAGCGCAGCCCCCAGGAACCCGGCCCGCAACGGAGCCAGATCGGCCAACCGCTGACCGAACAGCGGCACGTACATGTCGACCATCGCCGAAACCATCAGCACTGCAAGGGCCAGGTAGATCCATTTCAAAGGACCGCGGCCAAAAACACTAGGGGGCAACACTTTTACCGACACACGTCGATCCACGTACACGAAGACGACCATCAGGATCCCGCTTGCCGCCAGCAACGCGACCGTCAGGATGATGTTGGTCGGAACCTGGGCGATGCTGACCGTCAATGCCGCCGCGCTCAACAGCAGCACCGACCACACCGGCACCTGCAGGCCAGCCCGATCGGGGTCGGCGTGGCCGGCCCGCAACACCACCGGGACCAGCACCGCCATCGCGGCAGACAGTACCGCCATGGCGCCGAAAGCCCAGCGCCACCAACCGAGCTGAGCGAACAGACCGCCGACCGCGGGACCCAACACCGTGGCGACGCCCCACATCGCCGACACCAACGCCGAAGCCCGGGTCCACAGCGTCCGCGGCAGGGTCGTCGTGATCAGCGCGTAGCCCAAACCGGCCAGCAATCCGCCGGCCGCGCCCTGCAGGGTCCGACCGACGAGCATCACGCCCATCGCGGGTGCTGTCGCGCATACCAGGCTGCCGACACCAAACACAGCCAGCCCCAAAAGAAATGACCGTCGCGCACCGACTCGCAGCAGCATCGCATTGACCGTCGCGGCCGCAATGACCGAACCTATGAGATACAGCGTGGTCACCCATGCGAAGAGGCGCTCACCGCCGATCTCGGCAATCGCGCTCGGTAACAAGCTGATCGTCAGGAACTCGTTCGTGGCGTAGAGCGCCACCCCGCCGGCCAGCAGCGTCGACGTGCCCAGGAACTTGGGGCCCAGCAATGCCCGCCAGCCGTCGGCGGACAGTGTCTCGCTCACTTCAGCCCGGCGGCGTCCATCCCGCGCAGCTCCTTTTTCAGGTCGGCGATCTCGTCGCGGAACCGGGCAGCCAGCTCGAACTGCAGATCCCGTGCCGCGGTCATCATCTGCTCGGTGAGATCCTTGACCAGATCGGCTAGCTCAGCGCGCGGCATGTTGGCGGTGTCGCGCCCTTCGAACACCCCGGCGCTGACTGCCCGGCCGGGCTCACCCTGTGCTCGGCGCCCGCGCGAGGAGTTGCGACCCGAGCCACCGATCGCGACGTCGGTGTCGTCGGCCTCGCGGTACACCTGGTCGAGAATGTCGGCGATTTTCTTGCGCAGCGGCTGCGGGTCGATGCCGTGGGCCTCGTTGTAGGCGATCTGCTTGGCGCGGCGCCGGTCGGTCTCGTCGATCGCCTCTTTCATCGAATCGGTGATCTTGTCGGCGTACATGTGGACCTCGCCGGAGACGTTGCGGGCCGCGCGGCCGATCGTCTGGATCAGGCTGCGCGACGAACGAAGGAACCCTTCCTTGTCGGCGTCGAGGATCGCCACCAGCGACACCTCGGGCAGGTCGAGGCCTTCTCGAAGCAGGTTGATGCCGATCAGCACGTCGTAGTCGCCGAGCCGCAGCTGACGCAGTAACTCCACCCGTCGCAGCGTGTCGACCTCGGAGTGCAGGTAGCGCACCCGGATACCGAGTTCCAGCAGGTAGTCGGTGAGGTCCTCGGCCATCTTCTTGGTCAGCGTCGTGACCAGAATCCGCTCGTCGGCCTCGGCGCGCTTGCGGATCTCACCGATCAGATCGTCGATCTGGCCCTTGGTCGGCTTGACCACGACCTTCGGGTCGACCAGACCGGTCGGGCGGATTACCTGCTCGACGAACTCCCCTGCGGCCTGGCTCAGCTCGTAGGGGCCCGGGGTGGCCGACAGATACACCGTCTGGCCGATCCGGTCGGCGAACTCCTCCCAGGTCAACGGTCGGTTGTCGCATGCTGACGGCAGCCGGAACCCGAACTCGACCAAGTTGCGCTTGCGGGACATGTCGCCCTCGTACATGCCGCCGATCTGCGGCACCGTCACGTGCGACTCGTCGATCACCATCAAAAAGTCTTCCGGGAAATAGTCGATCAGCGTCGCCGGCGGCGAGCCGGGCCCGCGGTCATCGATGTGCCGCGAGTAGTTCTCGATTCCGGAGCAGAAACCGACCTGGCGCATCATTTCGATGTCGTAGTTGGTCCGCATCCGAAGCCGCTGTGCCTCCAGCAGCTTGCCCTGGCCTTCTAGCTCAGCCAGTCGCTGCTCGAGTTCCTGCTCGATGGTCGAGATGGCGTGGGCCATTCGTTCCGGGCCGGCCACGTAGTGCGTTGCCGGGAAAACGCGGAGCGAATCGACCTGGCGCACAACGTCGCCGGTGAGCGGATGCATGTAGTAGAGCGCTTCGATCTCGTCGCCGAAATACTCGATGCGCAGCGCGAGTTCCTCGTAGGACGGGATGATCTCGACGGTGTCGCCGCGCACCCGGAACGTGCCGCGGGTGAACGACATGTCGTTGCGGGTGTACTGCACGTCGACCAGCAGCCGCAGTAGCGCGTCACGCGGCACTTCGGTGCCGACCTTCAACTCCACCGAACGGTCCAGGTAGGACTGCGGCGTGCCCAGACCGTAGATGCAGGACACCGACGCGACCACCACCACGTCGCGGCGGGACAACAGCGACGACGTCGCCGAGTGGCGCAACCGCTCGACGTCGTCATTGATCGAGCTGTCCTTCTCGATGTAGGTGTCGGTCTGGGCGATGTAGGCCTCGGGCTGGTAATAGTCGTAGTAGGAGACGAAATATTCGACGGCGTTGTGCGGCAACATTTCTCGTAGTTCATTGGCCAATTGCGCGGCCAGCGTCTTGTTAGGTGCCATCACCAGCGTCGGCCGCTGCAGCCGCTCGATCAGCCACGCCGTAGTGGCCGACTTGCCGGTTCCGGTGGCGCCGAGCAGTACGACGTCGCGTTCCCCCGACTCGATGCGGCGCTGCAGTTCGTCGATGGCGGCCGGCTGATCGCCGGCCGGCGCATACGGGCTGACCACCTCGAAGCGGCCGCCGGCCCGCACCATGTCCTCAACCGGGCGGTATTCGGAGTGGGCAAGCACGGGATGCTCGGTAGCAAACGCCATGTCCACCAGGGTAGAACCCGGCACCGACAGGCGGAGCGATCAGCCGTGCTGGCTGGTCCACATCCGGGTGCCGGGGGCGCACTGGATCAGGTGGCCGTCCTCGGACTTGGACATGGTCAACACCGCGTAATCGGTGCACGACGTCCCGACCGGGTGCACGCCGCTGGTGATCGGCGCCTTGTCCCAGGTGTTGCCCTCGCAGACCACCTGCAGGTTGGCCGTGGCGTCGACGGCAACCTTGTCGATGTCCGCACACATCCCACCCAACACTGCCGGCGAGGCAGCACCCACCGGCGCAGGTGTGTGGTCGGCGGCCTGCGCGGGATCGGCGACGATGACATCCGGCGGCACATCCCCGGTCCTTGAAGCGAGCACCGGTGTCCGCAGCGTCGGTCCCGGCGATCCACGCTCGTTGCTCAGCACGGTCTGGGTTTGCACGCCGCGCAGCGTGCCGTCCGGTTCGGGGATCAACGTCCACACCACCGTCTCCGACTGCGCCGATCCCGACGACGACGTCGTGCTCGCCATCGGCGGTCCCCGGCGGGATTGGCGTGTGGGCTGTCTTTCCAGGAGAAAAATGAGATCGTCCACGTCGCGCAAGCGAGAGCGGTGCAAGAAGCGCCGCGGCCGCGAGGCCGGTTCTCGGCGACAGCTTGTGCCGGTGCAGCAGGCCCCGGGCGTGGGCGTAATCCAGCTCACCCTGCGACGGCGGTCACGATCGCGCAGACGTCCTGCTCGGCCGTGCCGCCCGGAATCGCCAGCCGTTCGGCCGTCAAGGGGTCGACGATCACGGCGTTGCTCCATTGCGGCGGTGGATCGGCCGGTCCACTTGACACGCTCAGATCGTTCCAGAGACTTTG
>NZ_JBYCLD010000110.1:0-33378 GCF_057473725.1 Mycobacterium sp. TH-M11
CACCCAGATCGATGTGGACGAGCGGACCGAGCCCGAGCGACTCGCACACCAACTGCTCAGCGGCTCCGACGAAGACGAGACCGCCTGGCGGGATGGCGAGTGGTTCACCGCGCGGCTGTTCCCGAGTCCGCTGCGCGCCGAAGAGCGGCTCACCACATCGGTCGACCCCAGGTCCGACGGGATGCGACTGCAGATCCGCACACCCGGCGACTTGCAGACCATCGAGCTCACCGCCTTCGACCGCGTCCCGCCGGGGCCCGGCGAGATCGAGGTCGCGGTCACCGCGTCGAGTATCAACTTCGCTGACGTCCTGGTCACGTTCGGCCGCTACCCCTCTTTCGAGGGCCGGCTGCCGCAATTGGGTACCGACTTCGCCGGTGTGGTCAGCTCCGTCGGTAGCGGCGTGACGACGCACAAGGTGGGTGATCGTGTCGGCGGCATCTCCCCCAACGGCTGCTGGGGCACGTTCGTGACGTGCGACGCCGACCTGGCCGTCACCCTTCCCGACGGCCTCACCGAACAGCAGGCGGCGGCGGTCACCACCGCGCACGCCACCGCGTGGTACAGCCTGAGCGACCTGGCCCGTATCCGTCGCGGCGACAAGGTGCTGATTCATTCAGCCACCGGTGGGGTCGGTCAGGCAGCGATCGCCATCGCGCGCATGGCAGGTGCCGAGATCTTCGCCACAGCCGGCAGTGACGAACGTCGACAACTGTTGCGCGACTGGGGAATCGACCACGTCTACGACTCGCGAAGCGTTGAGTTCGCAGCACAGATCCGCAACGCAACCGGCGGATACGGCGTCGACATCGTGCTCAACTCGGTGACCGGCGCCGCGCAACGAGCCGGCATCGAATTGCTGGCGCTCGGTGGTCGATTCATCGAGATAGGCAAACGGGACATCTACGGCGACAGTCGGCTGGGCCTGTTTCCATTCCGCCAGAACCTCGCATTCCACGGTGTCGACCTCGGCTTGATGTCACACAGCCACCCCGCACGATTCAACGATCTGTTGAACACCGTGTACCGACTGACCGCCGAGGGCGTACTGCCGTTGCCGGAAAGCACCCACTATCCCCTTGCCGAAGCGGCCGACGCCATTCGCGCGATGAGCGGGGCCCAGCACGTCGGCAAGCTCGTGCTCGACGTGCCACGGACCGAGGCGACCGGAGTAGCCGTGCCGCCGGGCCTGGTCCGGGTCTTCCGGCCGGACGGTTCCTACATCATCACCGGCGGATTGGGCGGGCTCGGCCTGTTCCTGGCCGAGAAGTTGGCCGCCGCGGGCTGTGGCCGCATCGTGCTGACGTCCCGTTCCCAACCCGGCGTCGAGGTCCAGGAGACCATCGACCTGATCAGGGCCGGCGGCGGCGACGTCGTGGTGGAATGCGGTGACATCGCCGAACGCGCCACCGCGGACCGGTTGGTGGCAGTCGCGACAAGCACAGGTCTGCCGCTGCGCGGCGTGTTGCATGCCGCAGCGGTTGTCGAGGACGCCACGTTGGCCAACATCACCGATGGCCTGATCGACCGGGATTGGCGGCCAAAGGTTCACGGCGCGTGGAACCTGCATGAGGCAACCGTCGGTCACCCGCTGGACTGGTTCTGCTCGTTCTCCTCGGCGGCATCGCTCGTCGGTTCGCCGGGGCAAGGCGCGTATGCCGCGGCCAACAGTTGGTTGGACGCGTTCACCCACTGGCGTAAGGCCCAGGGCTTGCCCGCGACCTCGATTGCGTGGGGAGCCTGGGGCGGGGTC
The DNA here is from genome assembly GCF_057473725.1 of Mycobacterium sp. TH-M11. Taxonomy (NCBI): domain Bacteria; kingdom Bacillati; phylum Actinomycetota; class Actinomycetes; order Mycobacteriales; family Mycobacteriaceae; genus Mycobacterium; species Mycobacterium sp. TH-M11. The sequence goes on from NZ_JBYCLD010000110.1 coordinate 1,754, forward strand.
GGACGCGCCACCGCGCTGGCCGAGCAGCACGACTCCGCCATCGCGCCGGACGAGGGCGCCTACGCGTTCGAATCGATGCTGCGGCATGACCGTGCGTACGCAGGTTATGCGCCGCTGATCGGATCGCCCTGGCTGGCCAGCTTCGCGCAGCGCAGCAAGTTCGCGGAGATGTTCACATCGGCGAGCCAGTCCGCCAAGGGGTCGAGCAAGCTGAGGGCCGAACTGAACGAACTGCCCGTCGAGGAGTGGCCGGGCCGGTTGCGCAAGTTGTTGGCCGAGCAGATCGGCCTGCTGTTGCGTCGCTCGGTCGACCTGGATCGCCCGCTGTCGGAGTACGGACTGGACTCCCTGGGCACGCTCGAGTTACGCACCCGGGTCGAATCCGAGACCGGTATTCGCATCAGCGCACAGAACATCGTCGAGCACGGCACGGTGCGGGCCCTGGCGCAGTTCATCGCGGGTGAACTGGCTGCCGCGCAACCCGTGTCGGCAGTCAACGAGCAATGACGACGATGGCCCATTCGCGTGTCACTCCGATTGCTGTCATCGGGATGTCGTGTCGGCTTCCCGGCGGCATCGACTCCCCGGAACTGTTGTGGGAGGCGCTGCTGCGGGGCGACGACCTGATCACCGAAATCCCGGCCGACCGGTGGGACGCCGAAGACCTCTACCACCCCGAGCGTGGCGCACCGGGTCGCTCGGTCTCCAAGTGGGGAGGATTCCTCGACGATGTCGCGGGATTCGACGCGGACTTCTTCGGTATCGGCGAACGGGAGGCCACCGCGATCGATCCCCAACACCGGCTGCTTCTCGAAACCTCCTGGGATGCTTTGCAACACGCCGGGATGGATCCGACTTCGCTGGCTGGTTCGGCAACCGGGGTGTTCGTCGGCTTGGCGCACGACGACTACACGGTGATGACCGGCGACGCGAACGCTCTCGACGAACCCTACGGCTACACCGGTACCGCGTTCAGCATGGCGTCTGGACGAATCAGCTACGCGCTGGGTCTGACCGGACCGGCGATCACGATGGACACGGCTTGCTCGTCCGGGCTGGTGACGGTGCATTTGGCGTGCCGGAGCCTGCATGAGGGTGAGAGCGACCTCGCCCTGGCCGGCGGCTGCATGTTGATGCTCGAGCCACGGGTGAATTCGTCGATGTCGGCGATCGGCATGCTGTCCGCGACGGGTCGCTGCCGGAGCTTTGACGCCCAGGCGGACGGTTTCGTCCGGTCGGAGGGCTGTGCGATGGTGGCGCTCAAGCGACTCCCGGACGCGATGCGTGACGGTGATCGGGTGCTGGCGGTAATCCTCGGCACCGCAACCAATCAGGACGGTCGGTCCGACACGATCACGATGCCGTCGTTGGACGCGCAGGTCGCCGCCTATCGATCGGCGCTGGAGGTGTCAGGAGTGGAGGCCGGCAGCATCGGCATGGTCGAGGCGCACGGCACCGGGACGCCCATCGGTGATCCGATCGAATTCCGCGGCCTGGCAGCGATTTACGGGATTGACGGCCCCTGTGCGTTGTCGTCAGTGAAGAGCAATCTCGGTCATACCGAATCCGCGGCCGGCGCGGTGGGCCTCATCAAAGCCGTTTTGGCGCTGCAGCACGGCACGGTTCCCCGCATGCTGCATTTCACGGAGCTACCCGAAGAATTGGCCCGTGTTCAGACGCATCTTTTTGTTCCGCAGTCTCTTACGCCGTGGCCGGGCAACGGCGCTCATCCCCGGCGAGCCGCCGTCTCGTCGTACGGAATGTCGGGCACCAATGCACATGCGATTCTTGAGCAAGGCCCGGATGCCGCTGAGCGAAACGGTGTGACACCGCAATCCGCGATGACCCTTCCGGTGTTGGTCGCGGTCTCGTCAACCTCCGATGATGCGCTGCGCCGCACGGCCGGCCGGTTGGCCGATTGGGTGGAGCGGAGCGCGGACCCCCCCGAGCTGCGCGATGTCGCGTACACCCTGGCGCGGCGCCGCGCCCACGGTCCCGTGCGTGCGGCCGTTCTAGCCGAGAACTTGCCGCGGCTGGGCGCGACGCTGCGCGAGCTCGCGGGGAGCGACCTGCCGTATCTGCCGACAGTCGGTGACGACACGCGCGGCCCGGTGTGGGTGTTCTCCGGACAGGGCTCGCAATGGGCCGGTATGGGAGTTGAACTGCTTTCCAACGAACCGGTTTTCGCTGCGACCATCGCCCAGACGGAGCCGCTGATCGCGCAGGAGTCCGGTTTCTCGGTGACCGAGGCCATGACCTCGACCGAGACGGTGACGGGCATCGACCGGGTTCAACCGACCCTGTTCGCCATGCAGGTCGCGCTGGCCGCCACAATGACCTCCTACGGGGTGGCGCCCGGCGCGGTGATCGGGCACTCGCTCGGCGAGGTCGCCGCCGCCGTTGTCGCCGGGGCGCTGTCACTGGAAGACGGCGTGCGGGTGATCTGCCGCCGTTCCCGACTGTGCCTCGCGCTGGCCGGCGGCGGTGCGATGGCGTCGGTTGAACTGCCTGCGCAGCAAGTGCTTTCGCAGCTCGTAGACCGTGGAATCAGCGACGTCGTGGTAGCGGTGGTCAGCTCTCCGTCGTCCACCGTGATCGGCGGGGCCACCCACGCAGTCCGCGAACTCGTCGCCGACTGGGAACGGCACGAGATCATGGCCCGGGAGGTCGCCGTCGACGTCGCGTCACACTCCCCCCAGGTCGACCCGATCCTCGATGAATTGACCGACATGCTGGCCGATCTCGCCCCCACAGCTCCGGCGATCCCCTACTACTCGGCGACCTCGATCGATCCGCGTGAGGTGCCTGGGTGTGACGCCGTGTACTGGGTAGAGAACCTGCGGCAGACGGTGCGGTTCGGTGCCGCCGTACAGGCCGCACTCGAGGACGGCTACCGGGTCTTCGCCGAACTGTCGCCGCACCCGTTACTGACCCGAGCGGTCGCGCAAACCGCCCAGAGCCTGGAGGCACCTGCCGCCGCGTTGGCCGCCATGCGCCGGCAGCAGCCACTACCCACCGGTGTGCGCGGGCTCCTGGCCGATCTGTACGCGGCCGGGTCCGCGGTCGACTTCTCGGTGCTATACCCCACCGGCCGCCTGCTGGACGTACCCTTGCCGAGCTGGACGCACCGCCGACTGATCCTGATTCCCCGGGACTCGTCGGCGCATGGCGCGCCGACCGTCTCGGCACATCCGCTGCTGGGCGCACACGTTCGGCTGCAGGAGGAACCCGAACGCCACGTCTGGCAGGCCGAGGTCGGCACGAACACCACGCCGTGGCTGGCCGACCATCAGATCCATCGCGTGCCTGCCCTTCCGGGGGCCGCCTACTGCGAGATGGCGCTCGCCGCCGCCCGGTCTGTCTTCGGCGACGCCGCCGAAGTCCGGGACATCCGCTTCGAGCAGATGCTGTTGCTCGACCACGAGACCGCAGTCGGGGCAACCGCGACACTGGAAACTCCTGGTGTCGCCAACTTCTCGGTGGACACCAACGAAGACGGCACCAACACCCGCTGGGCTTCGGCTGTGCTCCACGCAACCGACGGCACCGGCCAGCCCCCGGCGCACGACCTCGACGCACTGCAGGCCGCGCATCCGATCCGGGTCGACGGCGCCGACCTGCGCCAGTCGTTCGACAAGCGCGGCATCCAGTTCGGTCCGGCGTTCAGCGGTGTCACCGCCGTGCACACCGCGGCCGGCTCGGCGCGCACCGTCCTGGCCGAGATCGTCCTGCCAGGGTCTATTCGTCAGCACCGCAATGGCTTTGGTGTGCATCCAGCGCTCCTGGATGCCTGCTTTCAGTCGGTCGCAGCCCACCCGGGGGTCGGCGCCGACGGTCTGCTGCTGCCGCTGAGCGTACGCCAACTGCGCATCCATGGCTCGGTCCGCGATGCACGTTACTGCTACGCGCGGATCACCGCGTCCGAGACCGGACTGGACGCCGACCTCGACGTGATCGACCGTCACGGCGTGGTCCTGCTCACCGCGCGCGGTCTGCGGATGGGCACCGGAACATCCGAGCGCAGCAACCGCGAACGACTGCTCGGCGAGAGCCTGCTGACGATCCAATGGCAGCCCAAGGCAATACCCGTGGTGACCAACCAAGACGCGGGAAAATGGTTGCTGATCAACACGTCCGACTCGGCGGACGCGCTGGCGGCGTCCTTGGCCGACACGTTGACGCGCCACGACGGCGACGTGACCGTCCTGGCGTGGCCGGCGCTCAGCGATCACCGGACGAAGGCCGAACAATTCGCCGGCCATCTCGGCGCACACGAATTCACCGGCGTCGTCGTCGTAGCGAAAGCGTCCAACGGTGCGATTGACGAGCAGACCCCGGTTGCCGGTCGTGAACAGGTCCGTCACCTCATCCGGCTCGCACGCGAACTGACCGAGTTGCCGGGAAAGTCCCCCCGGCTTTACGTCGTCACCCGACACGCGCAGCCCGTCCAATTGTCCGACGAGGTCAACCTCGAGCAGGCGGGCCTGCGGGGACTGCTGAGAGTGGTGGGTGCGGAGAATCCGCACCTGCGCGTCACCCAGATCGACATCGACGACAACACCGACGCCGGGCAGTTGGCCCGGGAGTTGCTCGCTGGCTCGAACGAAGACGAGACGGCCTGGCGAAATGGACAGTGGTACACGGCGCGGCTGCAGCCGAGTCCCCTGCGTCCCGACGAACGACACACCACCGTCGTCGATCATGCGGAAGATGCGGCACGTCTACATATTCGGGCCCCCGGCGACCTAGAAACCGTGGAACTCGTCGCCGTCGACCGAATTCCGCCGGGCCCAGGACAGATCGAGGTCGCGGTCACGGCGTCCAGTCTGAACTTCGCCGATGTGCTGGTGGCGATGGGACGGTACCCGAGCATCGACGAGCGCGAACCCGAATTGGGCGTGGACTTCGTCGGCGTCGTCACCGCGGTGGGAGCCGAGGTCGCCCAGCACCGCATCGGTGACCGCGTTGGCGGCCTCACCAGAAGCGGCTGCTGGGCAACCTTTGTCACGTGCGACGCCCGGGTAGCGGTCACGCTCCCGGCAGGGCTGGCCGACCATCAGGCGGCTCCGGTGGCGACCGGTCATGCCACCGCCTGGTACGGCCTGCACGACCAGGCCAGGATCTCCGCAGGCGATCGCGTGCTGATCCATTCCGCGACGGGTGGGGTGGGCCAGGCCGCGGTCGCGATCGCGCGCGCAGCCGGCGCCGAGGTATTCGCCACTGCCGGTAGCCCGGTGCGCCGGGATCTGCTGCGCCGCATGGGTATCGAACACATCTATGACTCGCGCAGCAAAGAGTTTGCCGAGTTGATCCGACGCGACACCGACGGTTACGGCGTCGACATCGTGCTCAACTCGCTGACCGGCGCCGCGCAGCGCGCCGGATTCGAATTGCTGGCCGACGGTGGACGATTCGTTGAGCTCGGTAAGCGCGACGTCTACGCGAATTCGCGACTGGGAATGTACCCGTTTCGCCGCAACCTGACCTTCCACTACGTCGACCTGGCCCTGATGTCTGAGAGTCATCCCCGGCGGGTCGGGGAGCTGCTGCGCAACGTGTTCAACCTTGTTGCTGAAGGCGCATTGCCGCAGCCGGAGTGCACCGTCCACCCGTTCAGCGAGGCCGCCACCGCCATGCGCATCATGAGCGCGGCCGAACACACCGGCAAACTGGTCCTGGACGTCCCCCGCACCGGGATCGCAGACGCGGTGGTGCCGCCGGAGTCCAAGCGCGCTTTTCGCGCCGACGGCGCCTACGTAATTACTGGCGGATTGGGCGGCCTCGGACTTTTCCTGGCCGAGACGATGGCTGCGGCCGGCTGCGGCCGGATTGTCCTGAACTCTCGCTCGCAGCCAAGCACTCTTGCGCACAACAACATCGAACGCATCCGCGCTGCGGGCGCCGACGTCGTCGTGGAGTACGGGGACATCGCCGCCGCCGGCACAGCGGCGCGGCTGGTGGGCGCCGCGACGGCCACCGGACTGCCGGTGCGCGGAGTGCTGCATGCCGCCGCAGTGATTGAAGACGCAACGCTGACCAACATCAGCGATCAGTTGATCGACCGGGACTGGGCACCAAAGGTATTCGGTGCGTGGCAGTTACATCACGCGACAGCCGAACAGCCGCTGGATTGGTTCTGTTCGTTCTCGTCGGCGGCCGCGTTACTCGGTTCCCCGGGGCAGGGCGCCTACGCCGCCGCCAACAGTTGGCTGGACGGCTTCACGCACTGGCGTAACGCCCGAGGCTTGCCTGCAAACTCGATTGCGTGGGGCGCCTGGGCCGAGATCGGTCGTGGGGCAGCGCTGGCGGAAGCCGGCGAGACCACGATGATCACGCCGGTCGAAGGCGCCCACGCCTTCCGGGCTCTGCTCAGCCACAACCGTGCCTACACGGGCTACATATCTCTCACCGGAACACCTTGGCTCACCGCGCTGAGGCAACGGAGCAGCTTCGCCGAGGCTCTGCAATCAGCGGGCCACGCCGCCACGGACGCAGCGCAATTCCGCAAGGAGCTCACCACGTTACCCACCGACGAGTGGCTTGCCCGGCTCCGCCGGCTGGTGGCCGAGCAGGTCAGTCTGATCCTGCGCCGCAGCGTCGACCAGGACCGGCCGCTGGCTGACTACGGCTTGGACTCGTTGGGCAACCTCGAACTGCGCACCCGCATCGAAACGGAGACCGGGATCCGAATCAGCTCAACCAATATCACCACCGTCCGCGGACTGGCGGGGCATTTGTACGACGAGCTGGCCGGCCTCGAGGCGGTGCCTGCCTGATGCATCAGAAAATAGCTCACCACGGATGGGGAGGCAGGAATGCTTGAAGTTGGCAAGGTCAAGGTGAAAAGCGTGCACGACTGGATTCCGGACCCCGGTTCGGTCGTGTCATGGGACCCGTCGCCGGTAACACTGGCGAAAGCCAAGCAGGCGCAGCCGAATTCCACACCAGCGAGCTACATGCAAGCCGAGCATCTGCGTAGCTGGCATGAATTCGCGGCCCACGGCGTCGACATGTCCCGGCTGTGCATCGCGACGTGGGAGATCCCCGGGCAATGCGACATCCGGGCCATGACGCACGTGATCAATGCCCACCTAAGGCGCCACGACACGTATCACAGCTGGTTCGAGTACATCGACAGCGACAACATCGTCCGCCGCACCATCGACAATCCTGCCGACATCAAGTTCGTACCCACCAAGCACGGCGACATGACCCCAGCCGAATGGCAGCGGCTGGCCAGTGCGACACCGAATCCCCTGCAGTGGGACAGTTTTCGCTTCATGATCATTCAGCACGTCGGACACTTCACGTTCTGCGTGTCGATCGATCACATCAACGTCGACGCAACGTTCCCGAGCGTGTTGCTCCCAGAGATCCACATGATGTATGCCGCGTTGATGGGCGGCGGGGCCCCAATCGCGCTACCCAAGGCCGGCAGCTACCTCGACTATTGCAACCGCCAGCACGCCTACCTGTCGTCGCTGACCGCCGAGTCGCCGGAGATCAAGGCGTGGATCGACTACTTCGAGAACAACGCGGGAACGCTGCCCGAGTGCCCGGTATCGCTCGGCGACGGCTCGGGCGCCTGCAACTTCGCCAGCGTGACGCTACTGGACGACAAGCAGACAGCCGCCTTCGAATCGGTGTGTGTGAGCGCAGGAGCACGGTTCAGCGGCGGCGTCTTCACCTGCGCGGCACTGGTGGAGCACGAATTGACCGGAGCCGACACCTACTACGGATACGTGGTCACCGACATCCGCTCGACGCCAGAGGATTTCATGACCTCGGGCTGGATCACCGGCTTCGTCCCCATCACCGTGCCCGTAGGGCCGACTTTCGCCGACATGGTGCGGGTCGCGCAAGAGTCGTTCGATTCCGGACGTGAATTGGCCAAAGTGCCGGTCGGTCGGGTTTTGCAGCTGGCCCCGTGGTTGCGACGGCCTGACCGACGCGTTCCGTTGCTATTCCACATCGACCTTGGCATTCCACCGTTTTCCGCTCTCGTGGCCGAGAAATTGGAAGGGCTGAACGCGCGCATTTATCAGGATGGCGGGGCACCGGCGCAGTTGGACATCCGGGTAACCCGACTCGCAAACGAGACCCGGGCGATCGTGATGTACCCGGACAACCCGGTGGCGCGGGACTCGGTCGCTCGATTTCTCGCAGTGCTGAAGTCGGTGTACATCCGGGTCGCCGAGCGTCGCTACTCATTGTCCGAGGTTGCTCTGACACTGCCGGCCTAAGGGGGTATTGAGATTCCCCGTCTTCGCGCGCGCACGGAGAGGTCACGTCTCGGCGACGTGATCAATACCAACGTGGGCACCGGACTCTATTCCAGGCTAGGTGGATTCGTCACCCGGCGGCCGCTTTTGGTCATCGGTCTGTGGATCGCGCTGGCGGCGGTGGTGTCGTTGGCCATACCTCCGCTGGCGGTGGTCATCGGGCAGAAACAAGCGGCGATCATGCCAGCCGACGCTCCGGTCATGGTGACAACCCGCGAGATGATCAACGCGTTCCATGACAAGGGCACCGACAATGTCGTTCTTGTCGTGCTGACCGACGAAAAGGGCCTGAGTCCTGCTGACGAGAACACCTACCGGACACTCGTCGACAAGCTCAACCACGATTCCGCGGACGTGGTGTCGCTTCAAGACTTCCTCAACTCCCCCGAAGTCCGCCAGGTGTTGACCAGTCAGGACAACAAAGCGTGGTACCTGCCGATCAGCCTCACCGGTCACGCAGGTTCCGCCGAGGGCGCAATGGCTTTCGCGAATGCCGCCAAACTCATCAGGCAGACCGTGGCGGGCTCGACGCTCGCCTCTCACCTGGCCGGACCGGCGGCCACGGCCGCAGATCTCAGCGCGATCAGTCAGCGGGACCTACATGTGATCGAAACCGGCACGGCGGCAATGGTGCTGCTGATTCTGCTGATCGTCTATCGAAATCCGCTCACGATGATGTTGCCGCTGATCACCATCGGTATATCGTTGGCCACGGCGCAGGGCGTTCTGGCCGGGCTGGCCGAAGTGGGTCTCGGCGTCTCGAGCCAGACCATGGTATTTATGAGCGGCGTGATGTTCGGCGCCGGAACCGATTACGCCGTCTTTCTGATCAGTCGCTACCACGATTACGTGCGACTCGGCGAAGGATCCGATGAGGCCCTCGGGCGGGCGCTGGCGTCAATCGGGAAAGTGATTGCCGCTTCGGCCGCTACCGTAGCGGTCACCTTCCTCGCGATGGTCTTCACCAAACTGCCGGTGTTCTCGACGGTCGGGCCGGCGCTGGCAATCGCCGTAGCGGTGGCGTTCGTGGCCGCGATCACCCTGTTGCCGGCCATGATGGTGCCGGTCGGTCGCCGAGGTTGGATCAAGCCGCGCCGTGAGCTGACCACCCGCTTCTGGCGAACGTCAGGCGTCCGAATCGTGCGCCGCCCCAAAGTCCACTTGGTCGGGAGTCTGCTCATCCTGATCACCCTGGCGGCCTGCTCGGGCTTCGCCCATTACAACTACGACGACCGCAAGACACTGCCGAGCTCAGTTGACAGCACTGCGGGATACGAGGTGATGGCGCAGCACTTTCCGCTGGACGCGATCATCCCGCAGTACCTGTTCATCCAGTCGCCCCGTGACATGCGCGACCCGAAAGTCCTTGCTGACCTGGAGCAGCTGGCACAGCGGGTGAGTCAGCTGCACGACATCTCGATGGTGCGAGGCATCACCCGCCCGACGGGTGAATCGCTTGAGCAGGCCCGGTTGGCCTGGCAGGCCGGTCAAGTGGGCGACAAGCTCGGCGACGCCTCGCAACAGATCAACGGCCACACCGACGATCTCGACACGATGAGCAGCGGTGCTAATCAGCTTGCCGACGCACTCGGTGACTTACGCAACCAGGTGGACCAGGCGTTGCCGAATATCACCGGTCTCGTCGATTCCCTCACGTTCCTGCAGAACAACTTCGGCGGCCAGAAGGCGCTCAACCAGATCGACGACGCCGCGAGGCTGATCACCAGCATGCGCTCGCTGGGCCAGACCCTCAACCTGAACATCTCGGATGTCAACAATATTGCCGGGTTGGCTCGGCCGATCTTGAACGCGCTCGACGCGACACCGGTGTGCTCGCTGGATCCCAATTGCGTCAACGCCCGGGCTGAGTTGCAGCGCATTGCCGACGCGCACGACAGCGGCGAGCTGATCAGCGTTGGGGATTTGTCGAAGAAGCTGGAATCAACGCAGGGCACCGAGAGCCTCCAGGCCGCGACCGGCAAACTGAAGGAACTGATCACCAAGCTCAGCAGCGCAACGCAATTGCTGGGTGGCGGAGGCATATCGGCGAAATTGGCTACGCTGCAGGACGGTGCCAACCAACTCGCGGAAGGCAGCCGCAAGCTGGCCGATGCCGTCGCACTGCTGGTGGGCCAGACCAAGCAGATGGGTGCCGGCCTCAACGATGCCTCTGGCTTCCTGATGGCAATGAAGAACGACGCCTCCGCCCCACCGATGGCGGGCTTTTACATTCCGCCCCAAGTTCTCACCCGAGACGACTTCAAGAAGGCAGCGGGCATCTTCGTCTCGCCGGACGGACACGCGGCGCGTTATCTGGTTCAGACGAAGCTGAATCCGTTCAGCATCGCCGCGATGGATCAGGTGAACTCGATTATCGACGTCGCGCGACAAGCTCTCCCGAACACGACGCTGGCGGACGCGAAAGTATCGATGGCCGGAATCTCCGTGGGCCTCCGCGACACCCGGGCTTACTACAACAAGGATTTCAACTTCATCATCGCCACGACCGTGATCATCGTTTTTCTGATTCTGATCGGTCTGCTGCGGGCGATCGTCGCTCCGTTGTACCTGATCTGCTCGGTGATCGTGTCATATCTCTCGGCTCTGGGCATCGGCACCATCGTGTTCCAATTCATCCTCGGTCAGGAACTGCATTGGACCGTCCCGGGACTGACCTTCATCATTTTGGTGGCGGTCGGTGCGGATTACAACTTGCTGCTGATCTCGCGGATACGCGATGAGTCGCCGCATGGGATACGTCTCGGCGTGATCCGCACGGTCGGGTCCACCGGTGGCGTAATCACCGCGGCGGGATTGATTTTCGCCGCATCGATGTTCGGCCTGCTGTTCGCGAGTATCACCATGATGGTCCAGGCCGGCTTCGTGCTCGGGATGGGAATTCTGCTGGACACGTTCTTGGTGCGCACCGTCACGGTGCCGGCGATCGCGACGCTGGTGGGCCGGGGCAACTGGTGGCCGTCAGCACCGCAGCAGCGCCGGGTGGGCCTGCGGCGCAGACGTAATCACCTGGCGAGACTACGCAAAGCCGTGACGCCGCGCTGGGCCACCAAATTCCGGGCAACAACGCAGCCTTTCCCGGATCCCGTGGACGAGGTCGCGCCGATCAGCGAGTCGGCGTCGACCGACTCCGAGGTCCGTCGACCGGCCGGACGGCGCCCGGCTGCGCTGGCAGTCGCCCCGAATTACCGCGCGGGAGGGAGGCTCGACCGATGAGATTCGCCCTGGGTATCCATGGAAGTCGTGGCGACGTCGAGCCCTTTGCCGCGGTCGGCCTGGAGCTCCAGCACCGCGGTCACGACGTACGAATGGCCGTTCCCCCCAACATGCTTGGCTTCGTCGCCGCGGCCGGGCTCGACGCCGTTGCCTACGGTCCGAGTTCTCAGGCGGTCAACGAGGAGGTTTTCGTCCGCAACTTCTGGAACATTGCGACTCCGATCAGGTTGGCGCGGGCCGGCAAACACTATCTAGGCGAGGTCTGGTCGGAGATGGGTGCGACATTGACGTCGCTGGCCGATGGCGCCGATCTCCTGCTGACCGGTATGGTCCAACAGGGCTTGGCCGTCAATGTCGCTGACTACCATCGGATCCCGCTGGCCGAACTGCACTGCTTCCCGGTACGGGTGAACAGTCAGATACTCCCGGACATTCCTGGACCTCTGATCCGTTCCGGCATCTCGATGTTGTGGTGGGCGCACTGGGCCATGACCAAACGAGCCGAGGACAACCAGCGCCGACGACTCGGCCTGCGCGGCACCACCGGATCGTCGACGGAGCGAATTATCGGACGTGGCTCGCTGGAGATACAGGCGTACGACGAGCTGTTCTTTCCCGGTTTGGCGGCCGAGTGGACGCCCTGGAGCCAGCGGCGTCCCTTTGTCGGCGCGCTGACCATGACGATGCCGACGGACGCCGACAATCGCATAACGGCCTGGTGTGCGGCCGGGACACCACCTGTCTACTTCGGCTTCGGTAGCATGCCGGTCCGCTCGTTCAGCACGACGGTGCGCATGATCAGCGAGGCCTGTGCGGAGTTGGGCGAGCGCGCGTTGATCTGCGCCGGCACCCACGACGTCGACCACAGCCAGCAATCCGATCGCGTCATGATCGCGCCGGCGATGAATCACGCGACGATCTTCCCGATGTGTCGCGCCGTTGTCCATCACGGTGGCGCCGGAACCACGGCCGCTGGCCTGCGCGCCGCCGTTCCGACGCTGATCTTGTGGGTCACCGCCGACCAGCCGATCTGGGCCGCTCAAGTCAAAAGGTTGAAAGTCGGCTCGGCGCGCCGCTTTTCGGGAACCACCAAGGAGTCGTTGGCAGCCGAGCTACAGCGCATCGTGACGCCGCAGTGCGCGGCCCGGGCCCGCGATATCGCCGATCAGATGACTGCGCCCCACGAAAGTGTCACCGCCACCGCCGATTTGCTGGAAGGTCAAGCCGAAGAAGGCCGGTACCGTTGATGGGCACCGTTTTCGTCTTGGCACTGGCGATGGCGACCGATCCGATGCGACTCGGCGTCACACTGCTGCTGATTTCCCGTCCGCGGCCCGTTCTCAATCTGCTGGTCTATTGGGTAGGCGTGATGTTCGTGGGCGTCACGTCCGGCGTCGTCGTGCTGACGTTGATGCGCGACCTGGCGCCCGCGCTGTTGCGCAACTTCAGCGCGTTCGCCGCAAACCCGACAGTGCGGCACACCCAACTCATCGCCGGGCTGCTTGCCCTGCTTCTCGCCGCGCTGATCAATACCGGTCTGCCGTCACGACGACGATTCGGAATCCCGGTGCCCGTCCCGGTACCGGTTGAGGTGCCGGTCCCGGTCGGTATCACCGGCGATCCGTCGGCCCTTTTGCTCCAGTCCAGCGCGCCGGTCAGGATCTCGCAATTGCAATGGCTCAGCCGCGCAAAGGAAATGCTGAAAGGTGAGTCGTTGTGGGTGGCGCTGGGAGCCGGCTTGGGCCAGGGTCCCGCACCGCCGGAATACCTGGTCGCGCTGGTCGCCATTCTCGCCTCAGAACGTCAAGTCACCACCCAGATCGGCCTCGCGGTGATGTTCAACGTCGTCATGCTCTCGGTCTGCGAGCTCACGCTGATCAGCTATCTGGCGATGCCGAACAAGACACAGGCATTCGTTGGTCGGCTGAACAGTTGGGTCGGCGCGCACCGGCGGCAGATCGTCTCGGTCATCGTCGGCGTACTGGGCGTCTGCCTGATCGTCAACGGCAGCAGTTGACGCGGAATCAGCTGGCCGGAAGCCGCGACCACAGAGGCAGGATGATCGATTGGTAACGCGCGGGAGACACGCTTCGGGCCAGCAGGCGCATCGGCACCCTGGCCAACCTGTCAGACAGTGGCATCAGCAATCGCAGCTTGTCGATCGCCGCGTCACTCGGGAAAGCGACATTGGTGTCACCGGCTCTAGCTCCCACAAAGTACAAATCGAAATGGGTTGGCAAATACCAAAATTGCCAGCGACTAAACAGCGACGACAGCGGCAGCGCTTGGAAATCGGCGGCGGTCAGATTCCGGTAGTAGTCCAGTCCCCGCGATTGGGTGCCGGGCGAATCGGTCCGGTCGGTACGGGCGGTGCCATGCTCTGGCCGGCCCAGCGACGCGCAACTGAACGCGACCAACCCGCCGGGACGGGTCATGCGTGCCATATTGCGGAAGGTGGTTTGCCAGTGCGGGTCGTGCTCGAAGCACTCCGCGGACAGTGTGATGTCGTAGCTTCCGTCGGCCGCATCGATGTCGTGTCCGAACGCAACGAGATCGACACCGGGTCCTTCCTTCAAATCCACGCCCGTGTAGTCGCCGGCGGTAGCGAACAAACCGCGCAAGCTCCCGTTGACGTCGTATGCGCCGATCTCCAAAACCTTGGCGCCTGCTACCAGGGAGCGATTGGCGGCGACGACCGCTTCGAAGAATCCACGCTGTTCGGGATGGCTCATCAGTCAAACCTTACGTCAGCCGACCGCCGAAAGCACGGCAGATTTCGATATTGTGGGCACCAATCATGCTTTGAGCAAACACCTTTGGCGATACCGAGATGAGGAACGATGGCCAATCCTGATCAGCGCGCTGAGGGCTTCAGACCGATTCATGTCGTCGACTGGGATGTTCTGACACCGGCGCCGGTGCTGGATGTTGCCGCACATGAGCGACGCGCGCTTGTCCGCATGCTGGTGCGGCTAGGCTCTGAACCACTTGGCTACGTGGAGCTCGAGGTCGAAGACGGCCAGTCGTTTCCCGACGCTGCGGCAGATGCGGCCATGCGCGCGTTCAGCTCTCACATCGACGACAGCTTGCAAAGAAGCTGCCTACCAACCATCCGAGAGTTACCCGTGGCCGGATTGCCGCATGATCCGGATCAATTGGCGTTCGTGGCCGAACGCAGACGCCTGCTGGCAAACGCTCCGGACATGTCGGTGGTGCTGTGCACCCGCGACCGACCGATGCGGCTCGCCGACTGCATCGCGCAGGTGACTCGCCAGCAGTATCCGGCGTACGAGATCGTGGTGGTCGACAACGCCCCAGCCGATCCGGCAGCTGTCCCAGCCGTCTTGGAGTCGTTGACGGCGCCCGTGCCTGTGCGTTATGTGTTGGAACCGCGTGGCGGTTTGTCATGGGCCCGAAATGCCGGCTGGAAAACCGCGACCGCCGATATCATCGCGTTCCTGGACGACGACGAGATACCCGACCAGCACTGGCTGGCCGAGTTGGCTCGGGGTTTCTCGGCGGCGGCAAGGGTTGGGTGCGTCACCGGCATGGTGCTGCCCGCCGAGCTGAGAACGCAACCGCAACAATGGTTTGAAGCGCTCGGAGGCTTCCAGCAAGGCCGCGGATTCGCCCGCGAGATCTTCCACCCCGGACATTCGCAGAGTCCGCTCTACCCGTTTCCCCCGTTTGGCGCCGGGGCGAATATGGCATTCCGGCGTGATGTCCTGGTCGACATCGGCGGCTTTGATGTGGCGCTGGGCGCCGGGACCCCGGCCAAGGCTTCGGAGGAAACTCTGGCTTTCGCTCGTACCCGCCTCGCTGAGCACACGATCGTCTATCAGCCGACTGCGATGGTTTCTCACTATCACCGGGAAACCCTGCCCGAGCTCAAAACACAGTTGCACAACTACAGCGTCGGCACGACCGCGCATTTCACCGCTCTCATTTCGCAGGAGCCCCGATTGCTGCTCAGTGTGCTGCGCTTGATCCCACGCGCAGTGCGAGACAATTGGCCGACGAAGGATCCCGCTCGGATGGCCGCAATGCGCGAGGCGCCTCCGGCCTTGCTCGTCACTCAGTTTCTCGGCATGTTGAAAGGTCCGCTCGCCTACCTCAAAAGCGTTCGTGTGCAGCGCCGAACGCATACTGGCAGTCAGTCCGTCGGAGTCACGCGCTGAACGAACTCAGGATCGTCTCGGCGGCTGTGGCGAGCACGTCCGCTTCGTAGTTGGCAAGATAGATGCCGATTCCCAGGTCCGCCGCCAACGGTAAACCGATGGCCTCCATCGGATCCGAGGAGTTGTCCAGGAACAGGCCGGCGTCGTAAGCCGGCAAGCTGGTCAACAGGTCGGTCAGGATATTCGCCGTCGGGAGCAACGTGCTGTAAGCGGTCTGGAGATCGGCGGAAAGCGTATCGACGAAGTCGGTCAGCACGCCCGTGGGATTTGTTGCGAGGCTTTCTAATTCGGTCTCAAGGCCGGAAAGCGCGGCCGTCGTCGTCGATGTGGTATCCGTGGCCGAAGTCAGCGAGAGGTCGACCGGGTTGGGACCAGCGCCGCTGAAATCTGCGATGAAGTCGTGAATGCCCTGCTCGGCGCCGCTGAGCAGCAAACCCGGCATCTTCTCGATTTCGCTGAGGTCCGGGAACAGGCCGAAAGTGGCCGCTACGTTGGCGGGGTCGGTGGAATACCCGTATGCCGGGTCGCCGTATCCGAGATTCACCAGGTACGTCAGATCTGGTTGGAGCAGGTCGGCGATGGGGTTGCCGATGACCGGGATTTCGCGGATGGGGTCCAGCAATGGGAGGCCGTCCACTGGGATCAGGTAGTAGGTGGTGTCAGTTGCCCCCGAAGTCGGCAGCTCGATAGCCGTCGCGAGCTGTGCCGGCGTCAGGTCGAGATAGTCACCGTGAACGACGTTGATGCCCTCGATGGCATTCAAGTCAGAGAAGATGTCGAGTGGATACCTCGGGAAGTCCGCGTAGCCGTCGTATTCGAGGGTGTAAATGGTGGTGGGAAAATCATCCGCCGGCGTGGCACCGTAGAAATCGATTCCCAGGCTTGAAAGATCCAAGCCGGCAAAGCGCTCGAATATCCCGCCGTTCGGATTCATCAAGTCCCCGAGGAGGACGAAGCTCACATTGGCGGTGGGATCCGTCTGCGCAAGCTGCTCTATCTCCAACGATGCGATGACAGCGCTCTGGGACGCCCCGAATACATCGACCTGACCGCCGGCACTGAGAATCGGGGCAATCTGGTTGTCGAGGATCTGCACACCCTGCGACACCGAGGTGGCAAGGGTCTCCTGGTCAACGCCGGTGACGGGATAGAGCTGTTCGGGCGTGGTCAGCGCCACCGGCTCTACGTTCGAAAAGGTCGGCTGGCCGGCAAAATTGGCCACCGACGGGAAGTAGAGCGACTGCAACGTGTCGATGAGATCCTGCGACGGCGTCGGAAGTCCACTGCCGCCCATAACGTAGATCGGAACGTCACCGGTATCAGCGCCGGCGACCGCTGGCTCGATCACCGCGGACAAGGCCAGCAGTCCCACACCGGCACCGGTGGCCGCCGCAACGCGGAGCCGCCGAATGTTAAAGCACGCCATGGTTTCCCTTGAAAATGTTGCCGGCGGCAGACCTGCGGTTGGAAGGCCACCGTTCATCGGTCATGATGTCAGTGCAGAGCCGTGCCCAATCGGCTCCTCGAACGGATGGGCCTGGAAAATCCGCGCCGTCTCCACCGCCCCGAATCTTGGCTGCACCCATGAACCGCGGGGAAAGCGCTTACGCCAGTGCCGACCGTGTAGTTGTCGCAAACCCCGCACCTTTTCGAAGTTGGCGTGCCACTCGTAACGGCGTCTGCCCACGGTGGCGACGGCGGTCTTGTGGCCAAAGTGGTTGACGTAGGCCATTTCAGTGACATACAGGCCAAATCCGGCATCGCGCGCCCGCAATGCGAGGTCGAGGTCGACTCCCCAACCGTGTCGCCGGAATGTCTGCAGGTTCAGTCCGCCGATCGTCCGCCAGCACTCCCGGGACAGGGCCAGCGCGGTTCCCTCGATCACCGATACACTGCGATACCGCTGAATTGGGCGGTAATCCGCGGCGGCCGGCTTCTCAGTTGCCTCGGCAGATGGGAAGCCATGGTCGATGGCGGGCCCGACGATCCCTGCGTCGCCGGGAAGTCGTTGGTCGACCAACGCGTCGACGAAACCCTCCGAAATCCGGGTATCGTTGTTCAGTGTCATTGCGTGCGAATAGCCCTCGGAGAAAGCGATCCGAAAACCCAGGTCACTGCCGCCCGCCCAGCCCAGGTTTCGTCCGGGCCTGACCACCCGTTCGGCGCCGAGCGGCACGTAATCTCCCGCGTTGTCGACGATGAGGTAATCTGCGCGTTCACGCTCCAGGTCGTGTACGAGTGCATGGGTGTACTCATGCTGTCCGTACACGGGCACCGAGATCAACAGCGCCGCAGAGTCTTTGTGCATTCGGCTCCTCACTTTTCAGGACGACGTCTAGGGAATGGCTCGGGTGAGGCCCGGTTGAAGCTTCTTTCCGGTGATTCGGGACTTCAACCTCATGGCGGGCTTCTCGATCAGAAACCAACTCATCGCGGCAAAGGGCAAAGTCGCGGCGGTTGTGACGATCGCGAACACAAGCGTGCTCATCGCGCCGAGTCCCGCCATGACGAGGACCTGCTGGATCGGGCAGGCGTAGATGTAGGTGCCGTACGACAGGTCCGTTCGCAAATTCAGCCGCTGGTTGTGGATCAGAGCACCGGAGACGATCACCGTGTATGCGAGCGGTATGGCGCCGGCCAGTCGATAGTCCGGCAGCCACAGATTGGCCGCCAGCACAACGGCCGCGCTTACCGCGACAAGCGACCACCGCGCCGGAATCACAGCACGGAAGCGGTGAATCAACCCGCCGGCCGCGAACATGACTGCCAGCCGCGCTGTCCGCTCTGCCACCGTTCCCCCGTCGAGCGGACATGGAGCCAGCACCGACCAGACCACGGCCAGCGCAAAGACCGCCGGGAAAAGCCAGCGGCGACCCAGTATCCCGACCAGACCGAGAGCGCCGACAGCAATGTACAGCAGCACCTCGTACTGCAATGTCCACAGCGAGCCGTTCCACATGCCCGGAAAAGGAACGCCGCTCGGTGTTCCCGTGATGTCGAACTGCACATATGCGACCGCGCTGTTTCGGAAAACGAAGCGCAGTGGCCCACCGGACGTCAGTAACTGGGCCGCCGAACCCCCTTGTATCGCAACACCGATCGGCGCGATGACGAACGCGGTCACGAACAGACAGGCCCACATCCCGGGCAGGATGCGAAGTCCGCGGGCGAGTGCGTAGCTGCGCAAACGCGGATTGCCGAGCCAACTCGCGGGAATGAGAAACCCGGATATCGCAAAGAATCCGTCGACAAAATCTTGAGTCGCAAACTGGTGCAGGGCATATGCCGGCAACGGGCGTCCCGTGAGCACCAGGGAGTGCCAGACGATCACCGCCAGCGCCAACCCCAGTCGCCAGGCATTGAGCGCATTGGCTCGCGGGTCGAACACGTGCCCGAGCGTCCGGCGCGGTTTACTTTCGGCCGGCTCAATGCCCGGCAATGTCGATGTTCCGCTGCAACCTTGGGGGGTACCGGTCATCGCAAGGTGCCCCCTAACGGTCCAGGCGCGCGAACTGACCCTGCTGGTAGAGCTCGACACACGATCGGCGTCTCACTTTGCCGCTGGTCGTGATCGGAATCGAGCCCGCCGGCACAATGACGATGTCGGCGACGCTGAGGCCATGCGACGTCGAGATCGCGGCGGTGACGTCGTTTTTGACGGCAGTCAATTTGTTCACCAGCTCATCCCCTGTGGCGCTTTGATTCTTGAATTCAGCCACGGCTACCAGCTTTTCGGTTCCATCATCGGGAACCGAAATCGCCACGCACCGACCGCGGGTGATCGACTGGATCGTTGCCTCGATGTCGTCGGGAGAGTGGTTGCGGCCGTAAACAATCAGCAGATCTTTGATGCGACCGATGATGAAAAGCTCGTCTTCGTAGAGGAAGCCGAGATCCCCGGTTCGCAGCCAGGGCTCATCGGGGGTGTCCGCGGAGCAACCGGCCAGTCTGGCGCCAAAGGTGTGCTTGTTCTCCGCTGGATTGCGCCAATAGCCAGGCGCGACATTGGGTCCGTGCGCCCAGATCTCCCCGACGGCGCCCGCCGCGCATTCGACGTGGGTGTCGGGGTCGACGATCCGTAGCAGCGGTGATCGCGGCACCCCGTAGCTGACGAGCGCTGTGCCGCCGGGATTTTCACAAGGCTTCGGTCTACCGTCAGCGAGACTGTCGGAGTCGAAATGAACGACCCGTGGCGGCTCGCCGGCCTGCCGAACCAGCAGATACACTGTGGCCTCGGCCATTCCGTAGGAGGGCCGCAGCGCCTTGGCGGGAAAGTTATACGGGGCGAACCGGTCGCTGAAACGTTTGAGCGTCGCCGGCTGTACGCGCTCGCTGCCGTTGATGATGCCGACGACGCTGCCGAGATCGAGGCCGGCCATGTCCTCGTCGGACGTCTTTCGGGCCGCCACTTCGAACGCAAAGTTCGGTGCAGCCGAAAAAGTGTGGGTGTGGCCCGCAAGCAGCTGCAGCCACCGCGCCGGGCGCGCCAGGAACGAGACCGGGCTGGTGAGCACGGCGTGGGCGCCGGCCATCAGCGGGACGCACACTCCGACCAGCAAACCCATGTCGTGATAGAACGGCAGCCACGACACAAACGTGGCGTCTGGCGGGGTGACATTTCCGAACTCGGAGAAATAATCCGACATCATCTGCTCGAAATTGGCCATCAAGTTCCGGTAGGTGATCTCCACGCCGGCGGGTGCGCGCGTAGAACCCGAGGTGTACTGCAAATAGGCCGTGTCTGAACGACCGGCCCGGCCGGGCCGTAATCCGCTGCGGGCAGCGAGATCCAATTGATCGACCTCGACCAGATCGGGAGGGGTGCCGCTGCGCTGCGCCTTGACGTAGTCGGCCACGTCACCGGCGACCGCAGACGTGGTCAGAACAACCGAAGGCGCCGCGTCGAGCAGCACCGAATTCACCCGTTCGTCGACCACACCACCCACCGGTACGGCTAGCGGAACTGGTATGAGCCCAGCCTGCAGCGTGCCGAAAAAAGCGTCGATGTAGTTGAGTCCCTGCGGTGCCACAATGACCGCACGGTCACCGGTTGACCCATGAAGCCGCACTGACCGGGCGACATTCTGCGCCCGCACGTACAGCTGCGACCAGGTTATCGTCTCGGCAGTGCCGTGCCAGTCCTGCTCGTAATCAAGGAAAGTGAACGCCTTGTCGTTTGGTTGCAGACTGGCGCGCTCACGCAGGATATCGGGAATGGTCACGTCGGCCACAGCGTCACCTTACCGCCGTAAGCAGTGGGCGCAATCGTTATACGACGCCGAAATACGTTGACGGACAATGACTGACACATCAGTCAGTTACAGGCTGGGTGCTCGCCCATCCGGTGGCCAGCTCTGCACGTCTGCTTCCAGCGGCACCTGCAGACTCTGCAGAATCGAGGAGACCATCCGCCAGGCGCCGATCGCGGTCACCAGTTCGACCAGTATCGCGTGATCGGATCCGAACACCTGCCGGCACGCCGCCCAGCTCTCCGGGCTGACCGCGCCGTCGCGCACGACGTCGTCGGTCGCGGCCAGCACCGCCTGCTCGGTCGGTCCGAATGCCCCGTAGGAACGCCAATCCCGAACGCCCAACAGGTCATCGGCGCTGACCCCGAGTCCCTGTGCGACCCGCCAGTGCTGAGCCCACTCGTATTCGCACGCCGTCAGCCACCCGATCCGCATGATCGCCAGCTCGCGCAGCCGCGAATCCAGCTTGCCCTGCCACAACATTCGGGCGAGCAGATCGTTGAGGCCGGACGCGAGGTTAGGGTGATTTAGCAGAACCTGAAAAATAGCCAACTCTGCCATGTAGTCCGGGACGCCCGCCTCATCCGCAGCGGCTCTGGCCTCGTCCAGCGGTAGACGGGGAACACGGCTCTCTCGGTCAGATGTCACGGTGCTGGGTCAAATCTGTTAGCCGGCAACGGCCCTCGTCTCGGCGAAAGGCGCACCGAAATCGGCGACCCGCTCGAAGCCATCCTTGCGGGCCGCGGCGGCGCCCATCCGGGACAGTGCGCTGATCGCAAGGAGTCCGGCGTGGTCGACGAGCACGAACGGCGTCAGCAACCGGTTGTGCACGAAACCGATCGCCAAGCCGCTATCCGGGTCGGCCCACCCGACGGAGCCACCCAGTCCGACATGGCCGAATCCTGGTACCAGACCCAACGGCAGTTGGTGGTAACCGAGATGGAACGACAGCGGGATCACCAGGTTGCCGTCCGGCCGCGGACTTCGCCGGCCGACGAGTCCGGCTGTCACCTCGGGTGACAGGAACTGCGTGCCGTCCATCCGCCCGCCGTTGGCGAGCGCGCCGTACATCCGCGCCAGACCGCGTGCCGTGGCCACCCCGTTGGCCGCTGGAATCTCCGCGTCCAAAAACGGAATATCGCCCTGCGCAACCGCTTTCACACCCGGAAAGTACATCGAGCTGAAACCGGCGGCCTGCGGGATCGAGGCGATCATCGGCGCCACCGCGTTGAACACCGGGTTTTGCAATGCGATCTGCGGCATGATGATCTGAGCGGGTCGGGTCGCGGCGTCGCCGGGCGGCCGACCGAGATGCAATCCATCGGTACCCAGCGGTTCCGCGAGTTCTTCGCGGATCAACTGCCGCATGCCTTTACCGGTGACTGCGCGCGCCAGCCCGGACAACAGCCAGCCGTAGGTCAACGCGTGGTAGGCCGATCGGCCGTACGCGTAACCGGGACGGGCCGCCGCGAGGCGACGCTCCATCAGTTCATGGTCCAGGAGGTCGTGCTTGCTGGCGCCACGCAGAGCCGACAGCCCCGCTTGGTGCCGCATCAGCTGACGGACCGTGATCTCGGCTTTCCCATTGGCCCCGAATTCGGGCCAATAATGGGCGACCGGAACGTCATACCCGACCAGACCCCGGTCGACGAGACGATGGATAACAGTGGAGGCCATGCCTTTGGTCGCCGAGAACACCATGCTGGCCGAATCGGCCGTCCACGGCACCCGGCCGCGCCGATCCGCATAACCCGTCCACACGTCGACGACGGGTTCCCCGTCGAGATAGACCGCCAGCGCCCCGCCGCCGAATCGGCGGCCGTGAAACATGCCGGCGAAATTGCGCACCGCGCAGGCGAAATGTGGGTCGGCGGCGCCGTGAACACCGCGCGGCAGCACGAATCGGCGATTGCCCACGGCTTCGGGGGTCATACTCACGAATCTACCGTTTCACTCTACGATCAAAGCGGAAGTTGTTCATTCGTTATGGAAGCTAGCTTCAATATTTGCTCAGCAGCAAGGGCTGGCGTCAATTCACCTGTCAGCACCTGGCGCTCCACGTCCGTGCGAGCTTTGCGGACAGCGGGATTGGACATCACCCGGTCCAGCACGGTGTCGCGGACCATCTGCCAGGTCCAGTCCACCTGCTGGGCCCGGCGGCGTGCCTCGAACTCGCCGGCGTCGGTCAGCACCTCGCGATGCCGCACGACGGCGTCCCACAACTCTTTCAGACCAGTGCCTTCCAATGCGCTCATGGTGAGAACCGGTGGTCGCCAGAGGGTTTCACGGGGGTGGATCAGCCGGATAGCCCCGGAGAGTTCGCGAGCAGCCTTACGGGCCTCGGTCAGATGGTCGCCGTCGGCCTTGTTCACCACCACGATGTCGGCAAGCTCGAGCACGCCCTTCTTGATGCCCTGCAACTGATCGCCGGTCCGCGCAAGGGTGAGGAAGACGAAGGTGTCGACCATGTTGGCCACCGCAACCTCGGACTGGCCGACCCCGACTGTCTCGACCAGGATCACGTCAAATCCGGCGGCTTCCAGCAGCACGATGGTTTCGCGGGTGGCTTTGGCGACCCCGCCGAGGGTGCCCGAAGTCGGGGAGGGACGCACGTAAGCATCGGAATGCGTTGACAGTTGCGGCATCCGGGTCTTGTCGCCGAGGATCGATCCCCCGGTGCGGGTCGACGACGGGTCGACGGCCAATACCGCAACCCGGTGGCCACGTCCGATCAGGTACATGCCGAGCACTTCGATGGTGGTCGACTTGCCGACGCCAGGCACCCCGGTGATGCCCACGTGCAGGGCGCTGCCGGATGCCGGCATCAATTGCAACAGCAACTGCTGCGCGCGAGCACGATGATCGGCACGCGTCGACTCCACCAGCGTGATCGCCCTCGCCAGCGCGGACCGATCACCACCGCGGATGGCTTCGGCGAGATCCCGGGGCGTCACGCCTCGACCCCTCGCGTCGCGAGCGTAACGCCACCGCGAAAAACCAAGCCGGATTTCGCAGTGACGTTACACTCGCGGGCTGGTTCGAGCATCAGTCCAGCGTGTATCCGTGTCGTTCCGCCAGCTTGTGCAGCAAATCGCGCGCCGCATCGGCAATTACCGTGCCCGGCGGGAAGATCGCGGTGGCACCCGCCGCGTACAGCTCGTCGAAGTCTCCGGGCGGGATCACGCCGCCGACGACGACCATGATGTCCGGGCGACCGACCTCGGCAAGCGCGTCGCGTAGCGCCGGCACCAGTGTGAGGTGGCCTGCCGCCAGCGAGGACACCCCGACGACGTGGACATCGTTGTCCGCGGCTTGGCGGGCGACCTCCGCCGGTGTGGAGAACAGGGCGCCGACGTCGACGTCGAATCCGATGTCGGCGAACGCTGTAGCGATCACCTTCTGCCCGCGATCGTGGCCATCCTGCCCCATCTTGGCCACCAGAATGCGTGGCCGGCGCCCGTCTGCCTCGGCGAACTTCTCGACGAGTTCGGTTGCGTCAGAGAAGGAAGTCATGTTCCCGCCTCCCGAAGCTTCGTCGCGGTACACCCCGGCGATGGTGCGGATCTCCGCTTGGTGACGGCCATAGACCTTCTCGAGCGCGTCGGAGATCTCGCCGACGGTGGCCTTGGCGCGAGCGGCGTCGATCGCCAGTGCCAACAGGTTGTTACCGAGCCCGTCCGTACCAGCGCGACCATGCGCCCCGGCGGCACGCGACAGCTCGGCCAGTGCGGCCTCGACCGCAGCCTGGTCCCGATGTGCCCGTAGCTCTTCGAGTTTGGCCAACTGCTCGGCCCGCACCCGGCTGTTCTCGACCTTGAGGACCTCGATCTCCTGGTCCTCTTCGGCTTGATATTTGTTGATACCGATCACCGGTTGGATGCCGGAGTCGATACGGGCCTGGGTCCGCGCGGCGGCTTCCTCGATGCGCAGCTTGGGAATGCCTTCGCTGATCGCCTGCGCCATTCCGCCATGCTCGGCGACTTCGGCGATGTGAGCGCGTGCCCGCTGCGCGAGCTGATAAGTCAGCCACTCCACGTAATAGGAGCCGGCCCACGGGTCGATCGGTCTGGTGGTCCCCGACTCCTGCTGCAACACCAGCTGAGTATTACGTGCGATCCGGGCCGAGAAGTCGGTCGGCAGGGCCAGCGCCTCGTCGAGAGCGTTGGTGTGCAGTGATTGCGTATGGCCCTGAGTGGCGGCCATCGCTTCGATGCAGGTACGTGCGACGTTGTTGAAGGCGTCCTGTGCGGTCAGCGACCATCCAGAGGTCTGCGAATGGGTCCGCAACGACCTGGATTTTGGGTTTTTGCTTCCGAATCCGGCGACCAACTCGCTCCACAGCAGCCGGCCCGCGCGCAGCTTGGCGACTTCCATGAAGAAGTTCATCCCGATGCCCCAGAAGAACGACAACCGGGGCGCGAACTTGTCGATGTCCAGGCCGGCGTCCAGGCCGGCCTGGATGTAGTCGACACCGTCGGCCAGCGTATAGGCCAGCTCCAAATCCGCTGTGGCGCCCGCCTCTTGGATGTGGTAGCCAGAGATCGAGATCGAGTTGAACTTCGGCATCTTCGCGCTGGTGTAAGCGAAGATGTCGGAGATGATGCGCATCGACGGCTGCGGCGGATAGATGTAGGTGTTGCGCACCATGAATTCTTTGAGGATGTCGTTTTGGATGGTGCCGGCCAACTTTTCGGGTGCCACCCCCTGCTCCTCGGCGGCCACCACGTAGAGCGCCAGGATCGGCAGCACGGCGCCGTTCATGGTCATCGAGACCGACACCGTCGACAGGTCGATGCCATCGAAGAGCTGACGCATGTCCAAGATGGAATCGATTGCCACACCGGCCATTCCAACGTCACCCTGCACCCGCGGATGATCAGAGTCGTAGCCGCGGTGGGTGGCGAGGTCGAACGCCACCGACAGACCCTTCTGTCCGGCCGCAAGGTTGCGGCGGTAGAAGGCGTTGGACTCCGCGGCTGTGGAGAACCCGGCGTACTGCCGGATGGTCCAAGGCTGGTTGACGTACATCGTCGGATAGGGCCCGCGAACGAACGGCGGCTCGCCGGGAAAGGTGTTCAGCGGATAGCCGGCGGATTCGGCGCCGGCGCGGTCGGCGCCGATGTAGACGGGTTTGACGTCGATGTCTTCCGGGGTGTGCCAAACCAGCTGGTCCGGGGTGTACCAGTGCGCGGCCGCGGCCGCCGCGACGTGCTTTTCCACCATGTCGTCGGTCGGGGCCGCAACGCTGCGCTCATCGTCGAGCGGAACGTCGGCGAAGTTACCCACCGTTGGCGTCGTGATCGTCATCGCCGCTATACCCCCAACCGGTCCAGCAAGCTTGAAAGGGTCTCTACCGCATTGATTTTGGCGGTCAGGAAGTCGTCGGGCCGGTGTTCCGCTTCCGCTACCGCCTGCTGCGCGCCCGCCAGGCACACGTGCGACACCCCGGCGCTGCGCGCCGCCGCAACGACATCGGAAGCCTCTGCGCCATAACGACTGTCCGTCCCGCACACCACCGCAACGGCCGGCGCACCCGCGTCCGCCACCGCCCTGGCGACGCCATGGGCGTCGACCGACCCGGGGTTGACTGCCTCAATCCCGCCGGATGCCAGCAGATTGGATGCGAACGTGGTCCGAATGTTGTGCTCTGCCAACGGCCCGAGCGGCAACAGCAGCACCTGCGGACGCGACCCGCTGCGGGCCAAGTGGGCATCTGAACGGTCACGCAGCGCTTCGAACTCGGCGGCGTAGCGGATGAGTTTCCCGGCCGCAGGCGGCGAATACTGCGAAGCATGCTGCGGCAAAGCCGGTTCGGCGACGTTCGGGTATTCGTTGACACCGGTGATCGCAGTCCTGCGATGAGCGATGTCGTCGGCCCGCTGGTCGGCTATCTCAGCGATCTGCCCCGCGATGTAGGCGACGGCGTCGACGAATCCGCCGTGCCGCTCGATGGTCTGAAATTTCTCCCAAGCATGGTGGGCCAACTGGTTGGTGAGGTCTTCGACGAACCACGACCCGCCGGCAGGGTCCAGGATGCGGCCGACGTGCGACTCTTCGAGCAGTAGCAGTTGGATATTGCGGGCCATCCGGCGCGCGAAACTGGTTGCCAAGCCCGGGAATCCGCCTTCGATTGCGACATCGAACGGGTACACCAACACGGTGTCGGCGCCGCCGACGCCCGCCCCGAACGCGGCCAACGTCGTCCGCAGCATATTGACCCACGGATCGCGTTGGGTCATCATCGGCAGCGATGTCTCGGCATGCACGACGGCCGCGCCGCGGTCCGGTGCACCGAGTACCGCGGCGACGCGTGCCCACAATCGCCGTAGTGCCCTGATTTTGGCGATCGTCAGGAATTGGTCGTCGTCGGCAGCCAGCCGAAAGCTGATCTGCGTCAACGCCTCGGCCGCCGGCAGGCCGGACTCGGTGAGCTCCCGCAGGTAGCACACCGCGGCGCCGATGCTGCCGGCGAGTTCCCACGTCGCGTTGGCCCCCAGATTGTGGAACGCGGGGCCATCGACCGTGATCGCCCGGACCCCGGTCTGTTCGGCCACCCGCCCGGCCATCTCGACGGCCTCCGCCAGCCTTGCGGCCGGCCGCTCGCTGAGCGCCGCGGTCAGCGGGTCGGCGCCCAGATCGATCGACAGGATGTCACGCTGATCGGGTTCGACCCGGCTGACGAGTTCGAGCGCCACGTCGGCGGCGGCCCGATAGTCGGCGCCGGCATCCAGCATCACCGGGGCCATGCTCAGATGAACGCCTTGCAATACCTTGTCCAGTTGGGCGGGCACCACCCCTGAGTCCCCCACCCGAACCAGCAGCGCGCTGACGCCCTCGGCCAGCCCGGCCAGCACCGCGGAGTTGACGTCGTCAGCCGCATCCCCGGCCACCGAGTTGGCCGGGAACGCCTCGGCGACTTTCCAGCCGGATTTGACGTCGCGCAGCGCGTCGGCGCCGCGAACAAAGGGCCACTCACCGGGCAGCGGCGGCTCGGGTAGCTCATCGAGCCTTGTGTAGAGCGCCCGGACCGCGACCGCTTCGTAGGTCTGGGTTTGCAGCATCTGCTCGGGCTCGGGTCCAAGCTCGTCAGCGTTGCGTCGCGTGCTCTTGGCCACGACCTCGGCCACCGCTGAGCGCCAGCGGGCCAGACCCTGCTCCAGATCGTCAGGTTCAGCGGACACATCGACTGACACCGGCGGCTCCCCATCTCAGTATGTGGCAGGTCAGCACGTGACATCCCGACGCTGGTCTGTTACCCGACAACCAGGCTAAATGATGACCGATAGTGTCGCGGCACACACTGCGGTGGACTCGATGAAACCATGCCGCCCCTTCAGGTAAGGAGGACCTTACTAACATAGATCAACTAACATCAGTCTGATCATGCGCACTCGACCGCAAAGCGCCCACGACCGATCCAGCGCGTCGATCATGCTTGCGCAGCTGGCGCCCGGAAAGCGGGCAGTGGTGGTAGGAACGGTCCCGCATGCGAACCCGATCATCGTGAAACGTCTCGTGCAGTTGGGCTTCCGAGCCAAGGCCCATGTCGACGCCATTCGTCGGGCTCCGCTGGGCGACCCAACCGTATACCGAGTCCACGACACTGAGCTGTGCTTACGCCGCCGCGAGGCCGAGCTCATCGAAGTGCTTCCCGAGACCGACCAATGACAGCGTGCCATGGCGTCGAGGGCTCCGCTGTTGCCGTCGCAGGCATCCGCCGGGTCGCCCTGGTCGGCAGCCCCAACGCCGGCAAGACCAGCGTGTTCAACCGTCTGACCGGATTGCGGGCCAAGACCGGCAACTACCCCGGTGTCACCGTGGGCCGAAGCGTCGGCACAACCAGCGTCGACGGCATCGACATTGCCGTCGAGGATCTGCCGGGCACCTACAGCCTCGACCCGATCAGCCCCGACGAACAGGTGGTGACGGACCTGCTGGCAGGCAGGTGTGCGGGCATCGACCCACCCGATGCGATCGTGCTGGTCGCCGACGTCACCACGCTGCGCCGGTCGATTCTGTTGATCGGCCAGGTGCTGCGGCTGGACATGCCATGCCTGCTGGTCCTGACCATGGGCGACGAGCTGGCGGCGCGCGGCGGACATATCGACACCGACGCGCTGTCGGCGGCACTGGGCGTCCCGGTGACCGCGGTAGTGGCGCACCAAGGATCGGGAATCGACGGCGTGCGGGCGCAGCTGACGTCGTCTGCCCGATGGCAGCGCCCGCCGGTGCTTCCGCCGATCGAACCCGAAGACATCGACGCATGGGGCCAGTCGGTGCTCGATGCGTCTGATTACGTTGCCCCGCAATCAGATCGACGCACCCAGCGCGTCGACCGGGTGCTGCTGCACCCGCTGTGGGGGACGGTCATCTTCTTCGCAGTGATGTTCTCCTTCTTCCAGATGTTGTTCACCGCCGCAACGCCACTGCGCGACGGCATCGCCGCCGGGTTGACCTGGCTGGGTGGTCAGGTCGCCGAACACATCGGAAACCCCGTTCTGCGCGGACTGCTGAGCCGGGGCATCATCGACGGCGTCGGCACCGTGCTGCAGTTCATTCCGCAGATCGTGCTGCTGTTCTGTCTGCTCGCCTTCCTCGAGAGCGTCGGTTACATGTCACGGGCGGCGTTCCTGATGGACCGGGTGATGGCCAAAACCGGCTTGGAGGGGCGGGCGTTCGTCGCGATGCTCTCGTCGTTCGCCTGCGCGATTCCCGGCATCATGGCGACCCGGACGTTGCCGTCGTCGCGCGACCGGATCGCCACCATCGTCACCGCGCCGCTGATGACGTGCTCGGCACGGTTGCCGGTCTACACCTTGTTGGTCGGGCTGTTGGTGGCGCCGCAGACGCGGTGGTGGGGGCTCAGCGCGCAGGGTGTCACGATGTTCCTGCTCTATCTGGGCGGCGGGATGTCTGCGCTGGTCGCGGCGGGGGTGGTCAAGTCCACGATTCTGCGCGGCGACCTGTTGCCGTTCACCATGGAACTGCCGCCCTACCGGCTCCCGTCGCTGCAAGCGATGCTGGCCGCTATGTGGAGTGCGGCACGGGTGTTCCTGCGCAAAGCCGGGACCATCATCCTGGCCGCCTCGCTGTTGTTGTGGGCGTTTCTAAATCTGCCGGTCCGCGACACCGAGACCCGGGGCATGTCGCCGACCGACGCCACCGCCTACGTGATGAATCACAGCTATGCCGCCGACGTGGGTCGCGCCGTGCAGCCGGTGTTCGCGCCACTGGGTTTCGACTGGCGCATCGACATCGCGCTGGTCGGCTCGCTGTCGGCCCGCGAGGTTTTCGTCTCGACCCTAGGCCAGGTGGCGGCGGCGTCCGACCCGCAGACGCCGCACCAAGCGCTGGCCACCATGACCGACGACAAGGGCGCACGCATCTTCACCGCGCCGACGGTGATCGCACTGTTGGTGTACTTCATGTTCGCCTTGCAGTGCATGTCGACGATCGCCGTGATGCGTCGCGAAACCAACACCTGGAGATGGCCCGCGTTCGCGTTCAGCTACATGTTTGTGCTGGCCTGGGTGATGGCGTTCGCTGCGCGCTCGATTGCGTCGGGGCTGGGCGCATGATCCCGATTCACGCCACCGCCACCGCAGACCCACAGCAGGTGCGCTGGGTGGTCGAGGCAGACCGGCTGCCGGCCCGCGGCGCCGTACGC
The DNA here is from genome assembly GCF_057473725.1 of Mycobacterium sp. TH-M11. Lineage (NCBI taxonomy): Bacteria > Bacillati > Actinomycetota > Actinomycetes > Mycobacteriales > Mycobacteriaceae > Mycobacterium > Mycobacterium sp. TH-M11. The sequence goes on from NZ_JBYCLD010000110.1 coordinate 32,364, forward strand.
CGGGCCCCGGGACGTCTCGGTGAGCTGCTTCACGACGGGGTGCTCGACGACGTCGAAGTGCGCTCGGCCGATGTGTTGACCACCCTGCACTCCGGGCACAGCTGGCGCGTAGTGGGCGACGACGTCCGTCAGGCGCTGTCCGACGCGCTTCTGGATATCGCCGGCTGGCTCGTCGAGCCGATCGCCGACGACACGGCCGTATTGGCTGCGATCGCTGCCGAGTTGCTCGCCGGCCCGATCGGCGCGCTCGCCGAATCCCACGGCGGCTCGATCGCACTGGTGTCGGTCGAGGGCGACGTCGTCAGTGTCCGGTTGTCGGGCGCCTGCCACGGATGTCCGGCGGCCGCCAACACGCTGCACGACAACCTGCAGCGCGAGCTCGCCCGACGGTCCGGTGAAAAATCCAGGTCATCAGCGAAAAAACCTCCGCCGCAAAGCCGTTGGGGCGCAAACTACTGTCGTTGATCGTCCGCTGACGCGATATTCGCTACCGGAACGTAGGCTGCACGCTGTGACAGGCCCGGTCATCAGCAGGTTCGCCGGCGCCCTGCGGCTGCTCGCTTGCGCGCTGGATTCAACAGCGCGTCAGGTGTCCACCCGCCGGTTGCTCCTGACGTCGGTGGCGGTGGCAGTCCTGATCGCGCTGGCGCTGCTCATCCGGTTACCGTCTGCGGTGGAGCTGCGGGACTGGTCGGCATCGATAGGTGGGTGGTGGTTTCCGCTGGCGTTTCTGGCCGCTCACATCGTGGTGACCGTGTTGCCGTTTCCCCGTACCGCGTTCACCCTGGCTGCCGGGCTGCTGTTCGGTCCGCTCCTGGGAGTCGTATTGGCGGTGACGGCCAGCACCGGCAGCGCACTCGCAGACCTCTTACTGGTTCGGGCCGGCGGCTGGCAACTCAACCGCTTGGTACGCCATCGCGCCGTCGAGCGGCTCGATTCCCGGCTACGCGAGCGGGGCTGGGTCGCGGTGATGTCGCTGCGGCTGATCCCGCTGGTGCCGTTCGCGCCGCTCAAT
>NZ_JBYCLD010000111.1:0-3264 GCF_057473725.1 Mycobacterium sp. TH-M11
CCACAGCGCGCTGACTTCGGCCACTCCGCAGCGGCGGGCCAATCGCGGCGTCGCCCAGACGATCAGAGCAACCCCAAGCAGGACGACCAGCCGGTGGCAGAGCACCGCTGCGACGATGTTTTCGCCGGTCAGCGCCGAGATTCCGCGGCCGATCCACAAGAACAGCGGGCCGTAGGGGGCCGGGGTCTCGCGCCATAGGCTCGGCACCGACAACGTGAAGACATGATCGAGGCCCAGTCCCGTCGCCGGGCCCACCCGGTACGGGTCGAGTCCCAGCCGGCAGATCTGGCTCTGCGCCAGGTAGGAGTAGACGTCCTTGCTGTACATCGGAGGTGCGATCAGCAGCGGCAGCACCCATAGCAGCAGCGTGCGGTCCAACTCGCCGCGGGACATCTTCCGCTTGCCCAGCGCAAAGCGGCCGAGCATCAGCCAAGCCAGCGCCATCATCACGGCACCGGTGGTGGTCATCGTCAGCGACACCGTCTGGATCCGCGACGGCAGGTTGAGCAGCCGCACCCCGAACGTCGGGTCTTGGACGACCGGCCGCGCTCCGGCGCCGAGTGCGCCGATGCCCATCAAGACCGTACCGGTGGCGCCGAACACCCGGGTGCGACGGAGCGCGCGTTCCTCGGTGTCGTTCAGCGGCGGGCCGACCGCCAGCTCATCGCCGTGCAGGCTGGCGATCGACGAGCTCAGCGAGTGGTGGCGGTCCGCCATCACAGCAGCGTAGCGGCGATCGCCAGCGCGGCGAAGCCGGGCGCAGCGGGTCGCCGCCATCTGACCAACCGGCACCTCGGCCCCGCCGAACTGGGCAGGTGTGCTCAGCGCAACCTCGGCGCAGGGTAGCCTTGCTAGACTCGTCCCCGGAATTGCGTAACATTGGTGTTGTGAAATTCCCCCAATCCGTCCCAAGTGCTGAGGCAGCCGCTGCGGCTGCGACGCACGACGGTCAGACCCGCAGCGCCGTCATCCGGCTGCTGTTGGAGTCGGGGTCTATCACCGCCGGGCAGATCGGTGAGCGGCTGGGTTTGTCCACCGCAGGGGTCCGGCGCCACCTCGATGTGCTGATCGACATGGGCGAAGCCGAGTCGGCACCCGCGGCGCCCTGGCAGCAAGCCGGACGGGGACGGCCCGCCAAGCGGTACCGGCTGACCGCGACCGGCCGTGCGAAGCTAGACCACAGCTACGACGACCTGGCGTCCGCCGCGATGCGTCAATTGCGGGAGATCGGCGGAGAAGACGCGGTCCGCAATTTCGCGCGGCAGCGTATCGACATGATCCTGTCCGGTGTCGAGGCGGCCGATTCGGGCGCCGACGAAGAGATCGAGGCCACCGCGGAGCGAATCGCCGGAGCCTTGTCCAAGGCCGGTTACGTCGCGACCACCACGCAGGTGGGTGGCCCGATCCACGGTGTGCAGATCTGCCAGCATCATTGTCCGGTATCGCACGTCGCCGAGGAATTCCCGGAGCTGTGCGAAACCGAGCAGCAGGCGATCGCCGAGGTGCTCGGCACCCACGTGCAGCGGCTGGCGACAATCGTCAACGGCGATTGCGCCTGCACCACCCACGTTCCGCTTGCCGCGGGCCAACCCAGCCCGGCCACACCGACTGAACTTCGACGCACAGCCCGCGCCGAAGCCACCACGAGCACTAAAGGAGTGTCGCTGTGACTCTCACCCCGGAAGTCGCCAAGACGGCCGTGCCCGCCGAGGCCCTGAAGAAGGACACCCTGACTCAAGAGGAGACGATCGCCTCGTTGGGCCGCTACGGCTACGGCTGGTCGGACTCCGACGTGGCCGGCGCCAGCGCCCAGCGCGGGCTGTCCGAAGCAGTGGTGCGCGACATCTCGGCCAAGAAGAGCGAGCCGCAGTGGATGCTGGAGCACCGCCTGAAGGCGCTGCGCATCTTCGAACGCAAGCCGATGCCCAACTGGGGATCCGATCTCGAGGGCATCCACTTCGACAACATCAAGTACTTCGTGCGGTCCAGCGAGAAGCAGGCCGCCACCTGGGACGATCTGCCCGAGGACATCAAGAACACGTACGACAGGCTCGGCATCCCCGAGGCGGAGAAGCAGCGGCTGGTCTCCGGTGTCGCCGCCCAATACGAATGCTTGGCCGGTGACACGTTGGTGTGGACGGCTAACCGGGGCCAAGTCCCGATCAAGGAGATCGACTTCGGCGATCGCGTTTTTGCCTATGACGAGGCTGCCGAGCAATTCGTAGTTGCGCCGGTCAAGGCGTCAGCTCAGACCGACACCCGGTTGACCTACGAGGTGAAGACGACGCGGCGGACGGTCCGCGCGACCGACAACCACCCGATGCTGGTGTTGCGTGACGAGCGCAAGGACGGCCGTCAGCGCGCCAGGTACGCCCGGCGCTGGGTCACCGTCGGAGAGCTGAAGCCCGGCGACTTCATCGGGGTGCCACGAACCGTTCCCAGCTTCGGTGCGGCGGCCAACCTCCCGAGCGTTGCCGGCTTGACAACTCCGGCAATGAGTTCGGTCGATCTGATGTGGCTGCTGGGGCTTTACATCGGCGACGGCAATCTGCATCTGTCGACGAGGACTTATCGAGTTCAGTTCGCTATTCCTGAGAGCGACGTCGAGCTGCGGGCCGAGTTGACCCGCGTCGTGAAAGACCTGTTCGGGCTGCGTTGCATCGAGGCCGACAAGTACCGCGTGGTCGTCAATTCCAAAGCGCTCACGGAGTGGATCGTCGAGTTGGGCTTTGCGGGCCTGTCGCTGACCAAGCGGGTGCCTGACTGGGTTTACGGATTACCGCGTGATCAGCGGTTGGCCTTCCTCGGCGGCTGGGTCGACGCCGACGGATACGTCGGGCCGGCCAGCGGCGGTTCGGTCTTGTTGACCTGTGCCAATGAGGCGTTGCTAGGGCAGGCCCGTGAACTCGCCGAGTTGTCCGGCCTCCGAGCGGGCGGGCCATGGTCGTTCACGCAGCCCTATCGGCACGCTCCGGAGCGTATGCAGATCGCTTGGCGGCTCGGCATTTCCGGTGACTTCGAGCGGCTCGGGTGCCGCAACCCGAAGCGGACTGGTCGATTCGGTCGCCGTCGCTACATGCATTCGTCCCATGGTGCGCATGGAACGACGATCCGGGCGCACACCAACGAATGGCTCGGCTTCGAGCGGGTCAAATCGATCGAACCCTACGCGGTGGAGCCGGTCTACGACATCGAGGTCGACGGCCCACACAACTTCGTGGCCGAGGGCCTCGTCGTGCACAACTCAGAGGTGGTCTACCACTC
>NZ_JBYCLD010000112.1:0-2406 GCF_057473725.1 Mycobacterium sp. TH-M11
TGACAGAACGCGCACGGGGGACTGAAGGGTGGTTGGGCTTCCGCGATGGGCAAAGGCGCGTTCGGGCGTAGCGACGCCGAGATCGACCTGTTGGTCCGTGGCATGCGATCAGGGATCGCGGTCGTGGGCTTCGGCTATATCGGCACCGTCATCGGTGCGGTGCTGGCAGACCGCGGCTGGCCGGTAACCGGGATCGACGTGCGGCGCAGCGTCGTCGATGAGATCAACCTGGGCAAGACCACCGTGCCCGAGCCGGGACTGGCCGAGCTGGTGGCCAACAACGTACGGGTCGGACGGCTGCGCGCGACAACCGATTTCGCCGCCGTCGCCGACAATGACTTCATCATCGTGACGGTCGGTACGCCGCTGGGACCGGACTTCGAGCCGATCGTCGACGACATCACGGCGGCGGCACGGGCCGTGGGTGAGCACCTGGTCGCCGGCCACCTCGTCATCCTCAAGAGCACCGTCCCACCCGACACCACCGAAAAGCTCGTTCGGCCGATCCTTGAGGAGTCCTCAGGGCTGCGGGCCGGGGTCGATTTCGGGTTGGCGTTTTGCCCCGAACGGCTGGCCGAAGGCCACGCCATCCATGAGCTCACCTCGATCCCCGTCGTCGTGGGTGGCATCGAGGAGCGCAGCGCTCGTGCCTGCTCGACGCTGTGGCGGCACGCCTTGGGCGTGGACTCCGTTGTCGTCGACGATCCGCGGACCGCCGAGATGGTCAAGCTCGCCGACAACCTCTGGGTCGACCTCAATGTCGCGCTGGCCAACGAGCTGGCCAAGGTGTGCGACGGGCTCGGGATGGACGCCCTTCAAGTCATCGAGGCGGCCAACACGATGCCCAAGGGCGGCCGCGACGCGAACATCTTGCGGCCCAGTATGGGCGTCGGCGGCTACTGCCTGACGAAGGATCCGTGGTTCGTCAACCACCTGGGCGAGTCGCTCGGGTTGACGCTGACGATTCCGCGGACCTCGCGGACCGTCAACGACACGATGCCCGCCTACACCTACGGGCTGCTTACGCAGCTTCTCGCCGATCAGGGCAAGGCGGTTGAGACGAGCAGGATTGCGGTGCTGGGCATCGCGTTCAAGAACGACACCGGCGACTGCCGGCTCACGCCCACCAAATACGTTGTCGCTCTTCTCGAAGAGTCCGGCTGCGACCTGTCGGTCCATGATCCGTGGGTGGGCGCCGAAGAGGCCCTCGGGGTGACGACAATCCCGCTGACCGCAGACATCGAGACAGCGGTCGAAGGCGCCGATGCCCTGGTGGTTCTCGCGGGCCATCGACAGTTCCATCAGATCCCGCTGGCCAGGCTCGCCGAGCTGGTGGAAACCAGATGCGTGTTCCTGGATGGACGGAACAGCTTCGACCCGGCGGCCGTACGCGCGGCCGGCTTCGTCTACAAGGGCATCGGCCGTTAATGTCCAACGTCGTCGTGACGGGCGGCTACGGCTTCATCGGCTCGCACCTGGTGTCGGCGTTGCTGGCGCGCGGAGACTCGGTCACTGTCTTCGATTTTGCAAAGAACCTCCGCGACAACAGCATTGACTTCGACCGGCACGCCAACTTCCGGTTCGTCCAGGGCGATGTCACCGATCTGTCGGCGCTGGAAAAAGCCCTCACTCCCGACGTCGACACGGTGTTTCACCTGGCCGCGATCGTCGGGGTCAGAAACTATCTCAAAGATCCGCTCCGGGTTCTCGACGTCAACGTGATCGGCACCCGCAACGTCTTGGAGCTGAGCCATCGGCACCGCACCCGGGTGGTGTTCGCCAGCACGTCGGAGGTGTTCGGCAAAAACCCCAACCCGCCGTTCGCCGAGGACGACGACCGCGTCGTCGGCTCGACACGAACCGCGCGCTGGAGCTACAGCACCAGCAAGGCGATGGCCGAGCATCTGGTGTTCGCGATGCACGCCGCCTACGAACTGCCGGTGACCGTCGTGCGCTATTTCAACGTCTACGGGCCGCGGCAGAGCCCGATCTTCGTGATCTCGCAGAGCATCCACCGGATCCTCAACGGCCACCGGCCGCTGCTCTACGACTCCGGCGAGCAGTCTCGGTGCTTCACCTACATCGACGACGCCGTCGCCGGCACCCTGCTGGCGGCCGACAGCGACAAAGCTGTCGGTGAGGCCTTCAACATCGGCAGCATGATCGAGACGACGATGCGTGACGTTGTCGAGCTGGCCATCAAGATCGCTGATGTCGATTCGGTTTCCGGGGCCGAAACTGTGGACACGGCAGCGCTTTACGGGGGCCGTTACGAGGACATCCCTCGTCGTATCCCGGACTCGACCAAGGCGCAGCGGGAGCTGGGGTGGCGACTACGGGTCGATGTCGAGGAAGGAATTCGCCGCACCATCGAGTGGGCCCGGGCCAACCCGTGGTACCTGGAGG
>NZ_JBYCLD010000113.1:0-19230 GCF_057473725.1 Mycobacterium sp. TH-M11
ATGTGGGTGAGCCGAACCGCGGAGTCGGTGGTGTTCACCGACTGACCACCCGGGCCGCTGGAGCGATACACGTCGACGCGCAAATCGCCCTCGGGGATGTCGATGTGATCCGTCGTCTCCACCACCGGCAAGACTTCGACTTCGGCGAACGACGTCTGCCGACGGTTCTGATTGTCGAACGGGCTGATCCGCACCAGGCGGTGGGTGCCCTGCTCGACCGACAGCGTGCCGTAGCCGTAGGGCGCGTGCACCGCGAAGGTCGCGCTCTTGATCCCGGCTTCTTCGGCGTAGGACGTGTCGAACACCTCCACCGGGTAGTTGTGCTGCTCGGCCCAACGGATGTACATCCGCATCAGCATCTCGGCCCAGTCAGCGGCGTCCACACCACCAGCACCGGAGCGAATATTGACCAGCGCTTCGCGCTCGTCGTACTCGCCGGAGAGCAAGGTGCGCACTTCCAATGCCTCGATGTCGGCGTGCAGTGCCTTCAGTTCGGCGTCGGCCTCGGCTCGAGTCTCGGCTCCTGTGGCGCCGGCCTCGGCGGCCAGTTCGTAAAGCACCGGCAGGTCGTCGAGCCGCTGACGCAGGCCTTCGACGCGCCGCAACTCGCCCTGCGTATGGGAAAGCTCGCTGGTGACACGCTGCGCGCGGGCCTGGTCGTCCCACAGGTTGGGATCGGCGGCTTCGTGCTCGAGCTTGTCGATCCGGCTGCGCAGACCGTCGACGTCGATCACTCGCTCCACGGTGGTCAGCGTGGAGTCAAGAGCTGCGATCTCAGCCTGAAGGTCGGGGTCCACGCCTGATCACGTTACCGGCCGGGCGGCGCCGGCGGCGACGACGTGCTCGGCCTGACGCAGCGAGGAGGCCGAGCAATCCACCGTTGTCTGCTTCGGACGATCAGCGCGGGCGTTTAGCATCGTGGCTTATGCGCCCCTACCACGTTGCGATCGTCGGGTCGGGTCCCTCGGGATTCTTCGCGGCGGCCTCGCTGCTCAAAGCCGCCGACTCCGACGACAGATTCGACGTCGCCGTCGACATGCTCGAGATGCTCCCGACACCGTGGGGTCTGGTTCGCTCCGGGGTCGCGCCCGATCATCCGAAGATCAAGTCGATCAGCAAGCAATTCGAGAAGACTGCCGAAGACCACCGGTTCCGGTTCTTCGGCAACCTCGTGATCGGCGAACACATCCGCGCAGCGGAGCTGGCCGAGAAATACGACGCGGTGGTCTATGCGATCGGCGCCCAGGCCGACCGGCCGTTGAACATCCCCGGCGAAGATCTGCCGGGCAGCGTCGCCGCCGTCGATTTCGTCGGCTGGTACAACGCGCATCCGCACTTCGAGGCGGCCACGCCCGACCTGTCGGGCAGCCGTGCCGTGGTCATCGGCAACGGCAACGTCGCCCTCGACGTCGCGCGCATCCTGGTGACCGAACCGGACGAGCTGGCCAAGACCGACATCGCCGACCACGCGCTGGAGTCGCTGCGCCCCCGCGGCGTCCAGGAGGTGATCGTCGCCGGCCGGCGCGGCCCGCTGCAGGCCGCCTTCACCACGCTGGAGCTGCGCGAACTGGCAGACCTGGCGAACGTCGACGTGATCGTCGACCCGGCGGACTTCGAGAACATCACCGAGGAAGACGCGGCGGCCGTCGGCAAAGTGTGCCGGCAGAACATCAAAGTGCTCAAGGGTTACGTCGGTAAAGAGCCGCGCCCCAACCATCGCCGGATCGTGTTCCGCTTCCAGACCTCACCGATAGAGATCGTCGGCCAGGAACGCGTCGAGAAAATCATCTTGGGACACAACGAGCTGGTCACCGACCACAGTGGACGCGTGACCGCCAAGGACACCGGCGAGCGTGAGGAGGTGCCGGTGCAATTGGTGGTCCGCTCGGTGGGTTACCGCGGCGTTCCCACCGAGGGCCTGCCGTTTGACGAGAAAACCGGCACGATTCCCAACAGCGACGGCCGAATCGACGGCAGTCGCAATGAATATGTTGTCGGCTGGATCAAGCGCGGGCCGTCCGGGGTGATCGGAACCAACAAGAAAGACTCCCAGGACACTGTCGACACGCTGATCGCCGACCTCACCGGTGCGCCCGGCCCGGCCGACTTTGGCACCAACCATGCCGACGAGATCGCCGAATGGTTGGTCGAACGACAACCCAAACTCGTCACCGATGCGCACTGGAAGTTGATCGACGAGCACGAACGCTCAGCCGGTGAGCCCCACGGGCGGCCGCGGGTGAAGCTGCCGAACCTGACCAAGCTGCTGCATATCGGTCACGGCTGAGCCGCATCACTCGGCCGACGGCTCGGTGGGGTCGGGCGACTCCGGCGCGGGCGGGGTCTCCGGGGGCGCGAACCACCACTTGTCGGGATTGCGCTGGGAATACACCACCGGCTTCAACTCCCCCACCGCCGGCCACCGGTCGACGTCGACTGCCATCCGCTGATACACGGTGTAGTCGCTGACGGTCGGACCTTCGATCACGCCGGTGATCGTGACGTACTGTTCGCCGACGGCGTCCGGCCGCGGGCTGACACCGGTGATCAGCAGAGTTGCGTTCAGCGCGTCGTTGCCGGGCCGTTGACGAAACCACCGCGGCGCCAACAGGCCCGCGCCGATTGCGAGGAGCAACAGCACCGCGAGGATTTCCCACACGATGCCATGGTAGGTCCGCCGACGTCAGGCCGACACGGTCCGGTAGCCGGGGTGCCAATACACCTGCTTGATGCGTTCGGCCAGTTCGGCGCCGCTTCGCTTCGGGGCGACGCCCTCGGCCACCGCCTGCACCGCGACGGCCTGCGCAATCCGGACGGCCACCTCGGGCGCATCCGACCATGACGGCAGCAACGGCTGGTTCGGATCATCGAGCGCGGGCGATGCATCTCCGAGGGTGGCCGCGGCAACCCGCATCATCTCGTCGGTGACCCGCGTTGCCTGCGCGGCAGTCACGGCTAGCCCTATGGCCGGGAAGACGTAGACGTTATTGCACTGAGCCACAACGTGTTCGACGCCATCACGCTGAATCGGCGCAAAGGGGGAACCGGTGGCGATCAAGGCCCGCCCGTCGGTCCAGTGATCCAGCTCCGCCGGATGCGCCTCGGCGCGGCTGGTCGGGTTGGAGAGCGGAAAGATGATCGGCCGCTCAGTTTTAGCCGCCATCTCGCGGACAATCGCCTCGGTGAAAGCACCCGTCGCAGTGGATAATCCGAGCAGAACACCGACTTCGACATGGTGCACGACATCGGCGAGCTGAGCCGGACCCGACAGACCCCAGCCGGCCGTCCGGTCGGCGGGTTGGGCGAAGTCTCGCTGCGCGTCCGAAAGGTCGGCGCGGTCATCAGTGAGCAGCCCGACCACGTCAAGCACCCAAATTCGTTCTGCAGCATCCTGTTCCGATAGCCCCTCGGTCACCATTTCGCGGCGAATCATGTCGAGAACCCCGATGCCCGCCGAGCCCGCGCCCAACATCACGACGTGTTGCTCCGACAACGGCCGGCCGGCGACTTTCGCGGCGCCGTGCAATGCCCCGACCGTGACCGCGGCGGTGCCCTGGATGTCGTCGTTGAAGGTGAGCAACGAGTCGCGGTAGCGTCCCAGGATCGGCAGCGCGTGGGCGGTGGCGAAGTCTTCCCACTGCAGCAGGACGTTGGGCAGCGCCTTGTGCACCGCGGCGACGAAGCGGTCGATAAACGCGTAGTACTCGTCGTCGTCGATGCGGCGGTGGCGCCAGCCGAGGTAGCGCGGGTCTTGGAGCAGTTCGACGTTGTCGGTGCCCACGTCGAGCACGATCGGCAGCGTGCGGGCCGGATCGATTCCACCGATCAGCGTGTACAGCGAGAGCTTGCCGATCGGTATGCCCATGCCGCCGATGCCTTGGTCGCCCAGACCGAGAATGCGCTGACCGTCGGTCACCACGATGACGTCGACCTCGCGTTGGGGCCGGTTGTCCAGCACTTCGTCTAGCAGGTCGCGGTCGGGATAGGACACGAACAAACCCCTTGGCCGGCGGTAGATTTCGCTGAAGCGCTGGCAGGCCTCGCCGACGGTGGGCGTGTAGACAATCGGCAGCGACTCGGTGATGTGGTCGGCCAGCACCCGGTAAAAAAGTGTCTCGTTGCGATCCTGCAGGGCGCGCAGGTAGATGTGTTTGTCGAGATCGTCGCGGCGCGTCGAATATTCGTGCCAACAATGTTCGGCCTGCTCGTCTTGCGTCTTGACCGCCGTCGGCAGCAAGCCCAGCAGGCCGAGCTCACGTCGCTCGGCCTGCGAGAACGCCGTGCCCTTGGTCGTCAACGCGTCGAATAGGGCAGCTTGTCCTCGTTTTTGGTCAGGCACGGGCGGAGTCCCTTTCTGATACAACCGGCGGCTGTCATTCTGCGTCCCCGGGATGAACGGATTCGAAACGAGCCCGCGTAGGCGAGAATGCGGTGTCGACGACGACACAGACCAGCAGCGAAAGGCGAGCAGATGAGCGACGACGACCTCGCGGTGGCCGTGACCCTCGCCGACCAGGCCGATGAGGTGACGTTGGCCCGCTTCGGAGCGGTCGACCTGAAAGTCGATACCAAACCCGACCTTACGCCGGTGAGCGACGCGGATCACGCGGTCGAGACGGGCCTGCGTGCGACGCTGGCCCGGCTCCGCCCGCAAGACAGCGTTCTCGGTGAAGAATTCGGCGGCACCACCACGTTGGCCGGGCGACAGTGGATCATCGACCCGATCGACGGGACCAAGAACTTCGTACGCGGGGTCCCGGTGTGGGCCAGCCTGATCGCACTGCTCGACGACGGGGTGCCGGTGGTCGGGGTGATCAGCGCGCCTGCACTCCAGCGCCGCTGGTGGGCTTCGGCCGGCCAAGGCGCGTTCGTCGCTGTGGGCGATAAACCTGCTCGACGCATCTCGGTGTCCTCGGTGGCACAACTGGATTCGGCCAGCCTGTCGTTCTCAAGCCTGTCCGGGTGGGCCCACCTCGGCGCCCGGGACCGCTTCCTCGACCTCACCGACGAGGTCTGGCGGGTTCGCGCGTTCGGCGATTTCCTGTCCTATTGCTTCGTGGCCGAGGGCGCGGTCGACATCGCAGCCGAACCGGAGGTGTCGGTGTGGGACCTCGCGCCGCTGGACGTTCTGGTCCGCGAGGCGGGGGGCACGTTCACCAGCATCGACGGCACCGCCGGTCCGCACGGCGGCAACGCGGTGGCCTCCAATGGCCTCTTGCACAACCAGGTACTGCGGAAACTCTCCGCCAGCCTGCCACCACATGTGAGCTAGATAACAGCGGCCTTCTATCTTACTTTGGAGTAAGATAGGTTTACCGCATTGCCCCAACGAACGAGGCTGCATTCATGACAAACACTGTCACCTCCACAAACGGCTCACGAGACGGATCCAAGCAGCGCCCGAAGCGCAGCGGTGGCAAATCCGCTATCGGCGAGCAAACCCACAAGCGCACTGGCATCGACGTGGCGATCGGCTTGCTCACGCCACTCGTGGGCCAGGAGTTTCTGGATAAGTATGGCCTGCGCGACCCGCTGAATCGGACCCTGCGCTACGGCACCAAGCAGGTCTTCTCCGCTGCCGGGGCGGCCAACCGGCAGTTCAAAAAGGTCGAAAGCCTGCGCGGCGGCGCCACTCGACTCAAGACCAGCGGGAAGGACTACTACGACCTCACACCGGACGACGACCAGAAAATGATCGTCGAAACGGTCGAGGAGTTCGCCGCGGAGGTGCTGCGGCCGGCAGCTCACGACGCCGACGCCGCCACCACCTATCCCCCGGACCTGGTGAAGAAAGCCACCGAGCTGGGTATCGCCGCGATCAACATCCCCGAGGATTTCGACGGTATCGCCGCCGAGCGCTCCAGCGTCACCAATGTGCTGGTCGCCGAGGCGCTGGCCTACGGCGACATGGGCTTGGCCCTGCCGATCCTGGCGCCGGCCGGCGTCGCCGCCGCACTCACGCACTGGGGCAGCGCCGGTCAACAAGCGACCTACCTGAAGGAATTCGCCGGTGACAATGTTCCGCAGGCCTGTGTGGCGATCGCCGAGCCGCAGCCGCTCTTCGACCCGACCGCGCTGAAGACCACCGCGATCCGCACGCCGGGCGGCTACCGGCTCAACGGCGTCAAATCGCTGGTACCGGCGGCCGCCGACGCCGAATTGTTCATCGTCGCAGCCCAACTCAACGGCAAGCCGGCGCTGTTCATTGTCGAGTCGTCGAGCGACGGCCTGTCCGTCAAGGCCGACCCCAGCATGGGCATCCGCGCGGCCGCGCTCGGCCGCGTCGAACTCGACAATGTCGCGGTGCCGCTGAGTGCACGGCTGGGCGAAGACGATGCGACCGACACCGACTATTCCGAGGCCATCGCCCTGTCGCGGCTGGGCTGGGCCGCGCTGGCGGTCGGCACCTCGCACGCGGTGCTCGACTACGTCGTTCCGTACGTGAAGGAACGCGAAGCGTTCGGCGAGCCCATCGCCCACCGGCAGTCGGTCGCCTTCATGTGCGCCAACATCGCCATCGAACTCGATGGTCTGCGCCTGATCACCTGGCGCGGCGCGGCGCGGGCCGAGCAGGGCCTGCCGTTCGTCCGCGAAGCCGCGCTGGCCAAGAAGATCGGCACCGACAAGGGCATGCAGATCGGCCTGGACGGGGTGCAGTTGCTCGGTGGCCACGGGTTCACCAAAGAACACCCGGTCGAGCGTTGGTACCGCGACCTTCGAGCCATCGGAATAGCTGAGGGCGTTGTAGTCATCTAGTCGTCATCTAGCAGTCATCTAACTTCCCCCCGCCAACGAAAGACCAATCATGGCAATCAATCTGGAACTGCCCGGCAAGATGCGCGCAGTGATCGAGAAGGCCCACCAGGGCGCCGCGGAGATGATGCGGCCGATCGCGCGCAAGTACGATCTCAAGGAGCACGCCTACCCGGTGGAGCTCGACACCCTGGCCGAGCTCTACGCCGGCGCCTCGGAGGCCGGCACGCTGGACATGGCCGGCGCCAACGGACTTCGTGCCAGCGAAAACAACGGTGAAAACCGCAACGCCGCCAACATGGCTGCCGCTCTGCAAGCCTTGGAGGCCAGCTGGGGCGACGCGGCGATGCTGCTGTCGATCCCCTTCCAGGGCCTGGGTAACGCGGCGGTGTCCGCTGTCGCCACCGACGAGCAACTGAACCGGCTGGGCCGGGTCTGGGCCGCCATGGCGATCACCGAGCCGGGATTCGGCTCCGACTCCGCGGCGGTGACCACGACCGCGAAGCTAGACGGCGACGAGTACGTGATCAACGGCGAGAAGATCTACGTCACCGCCGGCTCGCGAGCCACCCACATCGTGGTCTGGGCGACACTGGACAAGTCGAAAGGCCGGGCGGCCATCAAGTCGTTCATCGTGCCGCGCGAGCACCCCGGCGTCACGGTCGAGCGGCTGGAGAACAAGCTGGGCATCAAGGGCTCCGACACCGCTGCGATCCGCTTCGAGAACTGCCGGATCCCCAAGGACAACTTGCTGGGTAATCCCGAAATCGAGCCGGGCAAGGGCTTTTCCGGTGTCATGGAGACCTTCGACAACACCCGGCCGGTGGTCGCCGCGATGGCCGTCGGGATTGCCCGCGCGACGCTGGAGGAGCTGCGCAAAATCCTGACCAGCGCCGGCGTAGATATCTCCTACGACAAGCCTGCCCAGGTGCAGAGCGCCGCCGCCGCGGAATTCCTGCGGATGGAGGCCGAGTGGGAGTCTGCCTACCAGCTGACCCTGCGTGCGGCCTGGCAGGCCGACAACAACATCCCCAACTCCAAAGAGGCGTCGATGTCGAAGGCCAAGGCCGGCCGGGTGGGCAGCGACATCACCCTCAAGGCGGTCGAATTGGCCGGCACCATCGGCTATTCCGAAGAGACGCTGCTGGAGAAGTGGGCCCGCGACTCGAAGATCATGGACATCTTCGAAGGCACCCAGCAGATCCAGCAATTGGTGGTCGCGCGCCGCCTGCTGGGCCTGTCGTCGTCTGAGTTGAAGTAGGCGCGGCCGCTCAGGCGGCAATGAGCTTGAGCGGCAGACGTTCGTGCCGCCGAATGATGTTGTTGATGGCCCACGTTGGCGGTGCGGTCAGCTCGATCCGATCCACGCGATCAGCCAACGCGCGCAACATCGCCTCGGTTTCCAGGCGGGCCAATCCCTGCCCCGCGCAGGCGTGGGCACCGTGGCCGAAGCCCAGTTGGCGGGTGGCGTCGCGTCGGACATCGAACACGTCGGGTTGGTCCCATTCCAACTGGTCGCGATTGGCCGAGGCGTAGATCACCAGGACGCGTGTCCCAGCCGGGAGCGTGGCTTCGCCAACGATGTTCTTCCGAGCGGCTTTTCGCGCGAAGGCGCGCACCGGCGACTCGTAGCGGACGACTTCGTTGACGGCGTTCGGAATCAGATCCCGATTGCCCTTCAGGATCTCCCATTGCTCCGGGAGCATCGCGAACAATTGCAGCGCACTGGAGATCGCGCTGATCGTGGTGTCCAACGAGGGAGCCATGTAGTCGACCATCAGCGGCGGGCATTCGCGGCGCGGCAGCCTCCCGTCGTCGACCGCGGTCAGAACGTCGTGACCCAGGCTGCCTTCGATCACGTTGCGGTGGCGAACGACGCGGCGCGCGAAGCGCAGCATCTGGACACTCGACGGAGATGCTCTGAGCCACTGCCGATTCAGCGGACCCAGGATGTCGAATGTCGCCCCGGCCCAGGTGAGGAGATGCTCGCGCTGGTCGCGCGGCCACCCGACCAGGTCTGGCACCACCGCCAACGGCAGCGCGGTCGCGAGGTCTGCCACGCCGTCGATCTCGCCCTTAGCCAGCGCGGCGTCGACAACTTGAGCGGCCTGCTCGTCCACGCTGTCGCTGATGGCGCGCAACGCCCTCGGTAGCATCCGGTGCGCCACAAGTTTGCGCCGCAGGCTGTGCTCGGCGCCGTCGCTGGCCAGTGTCGTGCCGCGGGAAAGTCGATTGCTGATGGGATTGAGCGCTACCGCGTTGGCGGAGAGAAACGTCTTGTCGTCGCGCAGCACAGCCTTGCACTCGCCGAACCGAGGCAACGCGTACACCCGCTGCTTCGGCAGCCACACCACGGGACCCAGTTCGCGAAGCCGGGCGTAGTGCGGATGCGGGTCGACAATGGCCTCGGTCGCGTAGATGTCCGGTCGGTAGACCGGTATTCCGGCGGGCGCACGACGCATCACGCGTACCTCACCACGTTGCGTTGGGAACCGAGGTCGATCGCTCCGTCGTCGGTGGCAACCGCAGCTTCGACAATGTCGCCGTCCTGCAAGTACTTCCGATTCTTGGCCTGGCGGCTGAAGAACGCCTTCCACTTGACGGCGGGCGGCAGCAGCGAGCCGATGATTTCGATCGGCTTGGGCGGTGCGCTGAGCGCGGTGCCCACCGGGGTTCCGGTCAAGACGACATCACCCGGGTCCAGACGTTGAAACCGGGCCAGGCCCTGTAACGCTTGAACCGGCGGATAGATCATGTCGCCGACGACGATGGCGTTCTGGCGGAGTTCGCCGTTGACCCGTAGCTGAAGACGCAAGTCGCCGAAGCGCTTGAGCTCATCGGCGTCCAGCAGCACCAGCGCCGGACCGGCCGGCGTGAACGTCGGATACGACTTCGACTCGTAGAACTGGGTTTTGGGGAGCTGGACATCCCGGGCTGACACGTCGTTGGTTACCACCAGACCGGCGATGTAGTCGGCCAGGTTCGCCTCGGAGATCTCGGTGCCGACCGGGATCTCGCGACCGATCACCAGACCGATCTCGACCTCGTAGTCCAGGAACCGGACGTGCGACGGCTTGACGATGTCGTCGGACGGCCCGGCGATGGACCCGGATGCCTTGCGGAAGAACGTGAGTGGAATCGACGTGGGGTCCATGCCGGCGTCTTCGACGTGCGAGGCGAAGTTGGTCATCTGTGCCACCACTCGGCACGGCGCGGTCAGCGGCGAGAGCAGTGCGAGGCTCTCGACGGGTACCGCGGCGGAACCCGACGCGGCCGCGGTGACGGCGGCGCGGTCGGCCAGGAGTCCCGCCGTCGTGGTGGCGTCGGTGTCGACCTTGACGGCCCCGGCCGCCGTGGTGACCCACCAGGCGTCGGCGGTGCGCAGGATCGAAAGGGTCATGACGTGGCTACTTTCATCAGGCCGATCAGGCGACGGACGTCGAATTCGTTGTCTGCGCGCAGCGCGCCGATCATCGACCGCGCTTCGTGGGGCAGGGATCGCGGGTTGGTCCCCAAGAAGTCCTTGGTGACCGGCGGGCCCCACTGGGCCAAGCCGGATCCGGTGAACGGCGCCCAGCCGGGTTCCAGCGTGCAGTCGAACATGTCTCCGTCGATGAAATGTTCGACCAGGAATCCGTCGGGGTCGCGCCAGTAGTCAAAGATCTGGCTGCCCTGGATATGTCTGCCGATCCCCCAGCTGCGTTGGTAGCCGGAGTCTTTCAGGTATTCTCCGCCGGCAGCGAGGGCGTCGAGGTCGCACACCTGGTACGCCGAGTGGACGTACCGGTTGGTCGGCCCCAGAGCGAGCGCGACCGTGTGGTGGTCGGCCAGGGTCTGGCCACGGTCGCAGCGCATGAAGCTCATCGTCGGCCCGAGATCGCGCTGACCGGGAAAGAACAGGAAGTCGCTGACGATCATGCCGAGTTGGTCGAGATACCAATTCAGCGACTCGCGATACTTGGTCGTCTGCAACACGACATGTCCGAGTCGCTGAATCCGCGCGGGTTGCCGTGGTGGCCGCTGAGCCGTGTTGGCGCGCAGAACTTCCGCGCCGACGTTGAACGTCGCCGCCGACTGGGCCGGGAGTGCGGCGAGTCGACGAACACCCGCGACCACGCGAACCGGCATCCCGCTGGGATCGGTCAGATCGGCCGCGAGACCGCCGATCGCATCGGGTAAGGCGCGTGGCTGCGTGCCGTTGGCGGTGGCCAGTCGTCGCACGTCGGCCTCGTCGCCTGCCGCGAACGCCGTACCGACGAAGCGCGATGTCGCCCCGCGGCGCATCAGCACACACGGCGCGCCCGCGTCACTGCCGCGCAGATACAGCTCGTCACCTTTGCGCGACACGGTCGTGAAGCCGAACGCCTGCGCAAATGCCTCGGCGCGCACCAGATCCGGCTTCTGGAATTCCAGCCAGGCCAGGTCATGGACTTTGATCACCGGATTCAGTGACCGCCCCGGGTGCTCACCGCGGCGGGCGCCGTGCTCGCTGTGCAGATCCGCGTGGGCCGTCATGTTTTCCCTTACTGACCTTCCGTGATCAACCGCAGCGCGGTCTCGTACAACGCGCGGGCGTGCAACTCGAAGAGGGCGATCAGATCCACTGCGTCGCCGCCGATCTCCTTGGCGATGAAGAGTCCGTCGGCGCCGGCCATGGCATAGGTGACGAGTTGAGAAATGTGAGCCTCGGTGAGATCTGGCCCTAGCTCACGGATGGTTTCGGCCAACTGGTCACAGGTCTGGGCGCGCGTCTGAATGAACATCGCGCGGGCGCGCGGCTCGACCGGGCGGCGCTCCAGGGCCAACATCAGGCCCAGCCGGATGAAGTCGGGTGAGTCGAGCAGTGCCTTCGCAATCTGGATGGCCATGTCCGCCAAGCGATCTAGGACGGCGCCGTCATCGGGCACCTGCCATGCCGCGAGCCAGTCGGCGAAACTGCGCTCGATGACCGCCGCGATGAGGTCGTCCTTGTTCGTGAAATGCCAGTAAATGGAACTGGCCGGCAGCCCGCACTTGGCACTGACCAGCGCGATGCTCGTACCTTCATAGCCGCGCTCGGCAGCGATCTCGCTAGCGGCGTCGAGGATGCGCTCCCGCGACAGCTCGCCGTCGGCGCGTTTGCGCCGTGCCGGCTGCTCTTTCTTCGGCAACGCCGCCCCCTTGACTCTGTAGTGATCGCTACATTAGCGTAACGATCACTACAGAACAACCCCTCGACGACTAGAGACCACCGTGACCAGTTCCGAGACGTACGACGTGGCCGTCATCGGCTACGGTCCGACGGGCGCGACCGCCGCGAATATTCTGGGCCAATTTGGCCTGAAAGTGCTTGTCGTTGAGCGTGATTCGGATGTTTACAATCGCGCCAGAGCTGTCTCCACCGATGAAGAGGTCATGCGGATATGGCAGTCCGTCGGGCTGGACGAGCGGCTGCAGCGCGACATGCTGCCCGATCGGCCGCTGACCTTCGTAGACCGCCACGGCGTGCCGTTCATCGATGTGAAGGTCACCCCCCGCGGGACCGGGCATCCGCCGCAGCAATTCTTGTACCAGCCGGCGGTCGACCAGGTTCTGCGCGAGGGCGTCGCGCGATTCGCCAAGGTCGAGGTGCTGCTGGAACACGAATGCCTGCGCGTTCATTCCCAGCAAGACCGCGTCGAGCTGATGCTCGCCGACCTGCGGACCGACACGTTGAAGCGGGTGCACGCGAGCTACGTCATCGCTGCCGACGGGGGCTCGTCGCCGACGCGGGGCCAGCTCGGAGTCGGCTACACCGGGCGGACCTACAGTGAACGCTGGGTTGTCATCGACACCAAGGTGAAGAACGAGTGGGACGGCCACGACCGGTTGCGCTTTCATTGCAACCCGGACCGACCGACCGTCGACTGTCCGACGCCTTTGGGCCATCACCGATGGGAATACCCGGCGCGGACAGCCGAACTCGAACAAGACCTACTCCAGCACGAGAGTATCTGGAAGGTCCTCAACGATCAGGGCATCACCGACGCCCACGTCGACATCCTGCGTGCGGTGATCTACAGCCACCACGTCCGCGTCGCGGACAGGTGGCGGGTCGGCCGGATATTTCTCGCCGGCGACGCCGCCCACGCAATGCCACCGTGGATCGGGCAAGGCATGTCGGCTGGCGTCCGCGATGCCGCCAACCTGTGCTGGAAGCTGGCCGCCGTCGCGAAGGGGCACGCGCCGGAGTCGCTGCTCGACTCGTACCAAACCGAGCGAAAACCTCACGTGACCGAGCTGACGCGGCGGGCCTGTCGCACGGGCCGGATGATCACCGAACGCAATCGCGCAGTTGCCGTGGTACGAAATCATCTACTACGTAACATTTTGAGGATCCCCGCAGTGAACGCCGGGCTGGACAAATTTGCCTGGTTACCTGCCGCGCGATACCGGCGGGGCTTCCTCAGTTCGGGACGCCACCGCGCGGTGGGCTGGCAGATTCCGCAACCGTGGGTGACCGACGCCGCGGGAGCGAAGGTCCGCTTCGACGAGGTGCTCGGCGGACGGTGGGCCGTCGTGCACGTCGGACCGCCGCCCGACGGCGCGCAGGCCTGGTCCAAGCTCGGGGTCCCGACGATCCCGATCGTCGAACCCACCCTCGTCCGCTGGCTACGCCGGAAGAAGGTCGCCGCCGCGGTGTTGCGGCCGGATGGATTCATCTACGCCGCAGCCGGATCCGAGCATCCGCTGCCACGACCACCCGCCGGCTACGCGATGTCCAGCTCGAGCAGAACCGTGGCCAACGCATGACCACAGCGAGCTTGCTCGAGCGGACCGTCACCTTGGCCGGCAAGCCGATCTTCTTCGCCGAGGCGGCACGATGACGCCGTCGGGCTTTTAATGGGAAGTCGGCTGGAATCCGATCGTCGTCAACGAGAACCCCTGGGGCTCCGACTTCCCGTTCGCACCGACTGCGGCGGGACAACTTTTCGCGGCCGGGCTGGAGACCTACCCAGGACTCGAAGCGCCGCCTCGTGCCGCCATCGAGCGCAGCAACGTTTTGGCGCTGTTCCTCCGGCTCGGCGCTGCGCCGCAACCCATTTCGCGGTCACCCGCGCAACGCGTCCGTCATATCGTCAGCCGCTTCGTGCTACGCGGGGTCGCTCGGCTGGCCAGCGCGAAATAGCCGTTCGCCTGATTCACGGACTCGCCTTTCAGACCGAGAATCTGCGCGAGGCGAAAAGGCGGCATGCGCGGCGCTTCCCTGGCTGAGCGGATTGTCGTGGCCGGAGGCGTGTAAAGATTCCGCTCACAGTATGTTTGACGCGCTCCGCCAGCACGAGAACGTCACGCCGCTGCTCGCAGCCGATGTGCCGATCGGACCGAACGCCCAGGCTGGACGGGAACGAATGATCGCGTTCTTGTTGGACAACGGATTTCCGCCCTCGCTGGCAGCGCGGTGCTATGCGACGTTGGCCCGCTACGCCTTGGGCTTCGCCATTCAGCGCAACAACAGTCGGGGCGATGTCGACGACGCGAAGCTCGCCGCGGTGTTCCATGATCTCGACCCCGGATCACCTTCCGGTGCCCTCGGAGGTCGAGTTTGCCTTCGGACTGGAGCTGATCGTCGACGGACTGAGCCAGGCGCTTCAGCGCGAGAAGCGACCACGCGGGAAGAGCTCTGCCCAACGGGGCTAACGTCAAGCACAAGCGACGTTCAAACGGAGGTGGCATGCGCGCAGCACAACTGACTCGGCTCGAGGGCCCGGAAGCGGTCGAGGTCGGTGAGATCGACGAACCGACCGGCGACGGAGTGATCGTCGACGTACACGCGGCCGGCGCGGCCTTCCCCGACGCCTTGCTGACCCGCGGCCTCTACCAGTACCGCCCGGATCCGCCGTTCGTGCTGGGCGCCGAGATCGCCGGCGTGGTGCGGTCGGCCCCGGCGGATGCGCACGTGCAGGCCGGTGACCGCGTGGTCGGCCTGACCATGCTCACCGGCGGCATGGCCGAGGTCGCGGTGCTGCAGCCCGACCGGGTGTTCAAGCTGCCGGACAACGTGAGCTTCACCGCAGGTGCGGGCCTGCTGTTCAACGACCTGACGATGTACTTCGCGCTGACCACCCGCGGTCGGCTACAGGAGGGCGAGTCGGTGTTGGTGCACGGCGCCGCCGGCGGGATCGGCACATCGACGCTGCGGCTGGCAAAAGTCCTCGGTGCGTCCAAGATCATCGCGGTGGTCAGCACCGACGAGAAAGGCGACATCGCGCGCGCAGCGGGTGCGACCGATGTCGTGCTGGCCGACGGTTTCAAAGACGCCGCCAAGGAACTGACCGGCGGCCGCGGCGTCGACATGGTGGTCGACCCAGTCGGCGGCGACCGGTTCACCGATTCGCTGCGGTCATTGGCGCCGGGCGGCCGGTTGCTCGTGATCGGTTTCACCGGCGGCGAAATCCCCACGGTAAAAGTGAATCGGTTGCTGCTGAACAACATTGACGTGGTCGGGGTCGGTTGGGGGGCCTGGGCGGGAGCCCATCCCGATGCGCTGGCTGAGCAGTGGGCCGATCTGGAGGAGCTGCTGGCCTCCGGCAAGCTGGCGCCCCCCGAGCCGGTCGTCTATCCGCTGGAGGACGCCGCCGCCGCGATCGCCTCGCTGGAGAACCGCACCGCGAAGGGAAAGGTCGTTGTCCGCGTGCGGGATTGACCTCGTCTCGATCCGCGACACTTAAACGTCACCGAGGACACGCCGCAGCTGTGCGCACTGGTTTACGTCTCGGTCGACTTACGCCCCGGACTCAGCTGGCGGCCAAATTGAATGCGCTCACAGACGGCGCCGGGCCGCGACGATGATCTCGGTGACCCTTGTGAGCATCAAGAACAAAAAGTAAAGTTACTTTTGGTTTAGCCGCTCAGGCCGCCGCCGCAACCCTGGAGCCGCCATGGAATCCTTCATTCACCTGCGCAAAGGCAAGACCCCGCGCCGCTTACACGCCGATCTCGACGGTCTGAAGGACGACGAACTGGGCCGCGGCGGCTTCACCGGCCGCACCGCGAACCTTTACCGCCGCAACGACCCCACCGCCTACCGGGCCGAGGGGCCGCTGCGCCCGATCGACGTGCTGTCCGACGAACTCAAACCGAGCGACACCACCGACGCCGACGGCGGGCCGCTGCTGCTGTTCAGCAACGCGGACTGCCGGATCTCGCTGTCGCGCCGCGGGCAGCCGATGCCATTCTTTGCCCGACACGTCGACGGTGACCTGCTGTGCTTCGTACATCACGGGGAAGGCCTGCTGCAGACCGAGTTCGGGCCGCTGCGCTACCGCGCCGGCGACTGGGTGTACCTGCCCAAAGCATGCACCTGGCGTCAGGTGCCCAACGCCGAGACGACGTTGTTGATGATCGAGGCCACCGACGAGTTCCACACTCCCCCGCCGGGTTCGCTGGGCCGTCACTTTCCGTTCGACCCGTCGCAAGCCGTGATCCCCGAGCCAGAGCCGATCGACGACGATGGCCGCGACGAGTACCGCGTCCGGCTGATCCACGAGGGCGGCCCGACAACGCTTGTCTACCGGCACAATCCGCTCGACGTCGAAGGATGGCGCGGCGACAACTTTGCGTTCACGTTCAACATCGCCGACTACAACGTGGTGACCTCTGACAGCGTTCATCTACCCCCCACCGTGCACCT
This sequence comes from Mycobacterium sp. TH-M11, assembly GCF_057473725.1. Classification (NCBI taxonomy): domain Bacteria; kingdom Bacillati; phylum Actinomycetota; class Actinomycetes; order Mycobacteriales; family Mycobacteriaceae; genus Mycobacterium; species Mycobacterium sp. TH-M11. Next base: position 16,406 of record NZ_JBYCLD010000113.1, read on the forward strand.
GTTCATGCAAGCGACCGGCGTCTACGTGATGAACTTCCTGCCCAAGCCCGCCGAAGGCGTGCCGGGCACCGAACGCACCCCCTGGTATCACCGCAACGTCGACTACGACGAGATCGCATTCTTCCACGGCGGCTCGCTGTACGGCATCCCGATGCCACCGGGTCTGATTTCCCATGCGCCGCAGGGTGTTCACCACGGTGCGCCGGAGAGGGCACGCGAGCGGGCCCGTCGAAAATTCGACGAGCACTCGCGCGTCGACTGGCAGGTCATCGCCATCGACACCCGTCGCCGGCTCACCCCGTCAGCCGAAGTGCTGGCGCATGACCTAGGACAGCATTGATGAAGCACGAGTACGAACGCATCCCCTATCTGGTTGCGTTCAAGAACAATTCCGGTGTCCGGGACGTCTACGGCGGGCTGGCCGAGATCACTGTGCTGGAAAGCTACCTGCTCAGGCCGACAGACACGCCCTCGGACACTGTGCTGATGTTCATGCACCCGATCGGTGGCGGCGCGTATCTGCCGATGATCAACGCGCTGGCCCGCGCCGGCCACCATGTCATCTACTGCAACAGCCGGTTCCGGGGCACCGACTCGGCGCTGCTGATGGAGAAGGTGGTCGAGGATCTCGGCGCCGCCATCACCGACGCCAAGGAGCGACTGGGTTACCGCAAGGTGGTGCTGGCCGGCTGGAGCGGCGGCGGTTCACTGTCGGTGTTCTACCAACAGCAGGCCCAGCATGCGACCGTCACCTCGAGTCCGTCGGGCGACGGGCCCGACCTCACCAAGCTCGACCTGCCGGCCGCCGACGGAATCATGCTGCTGGCCGCGCACATCAGCCGGCACGGCACGCTGACCGAATGGCTCGACGCGTCGATCCTCGACGAGTCGGATCCGACCAAACGTGACCCGGAACTGGACCTGTACAACCCGGACAACCCCAACCAGCCGCCCTACAGCGACGAGTTCCTGGTTCGCTACCGGCAGGCGCAGATCGACCGCAATCGCCGAATCACCGCCTGGGTCAAGAACAAACTCGCCGAGCTGAGATCCAGCGGGCGCGTGCACGACGAGTTCGCCTTCGTCGTGCACGGCACCATGGCCGACCCGCGCTGGCTCGATCCGGCCGTCGATCCCAACGAACGGCTTCCGGGAACGTGCTACCTGGGCGATCCTGCAGTGGTGAACATGAGCCCGGTTGGCCTGGCACGCTTTTGCACACTGCGCAGTTGGCTCTCACAGTGGAGTTACGACGACGCGCACGGCGACGGGATCGCCTGCGGACGGGACATCGCGGTGCCGGCGCTGGTGATCGGTAACCTGGCCGACGATGCCTGCACCCCCGAGCACACCCGCCGACTCTTCGAGGCGATCGGCCATCCGGACAAGGAGATCCAGGAAATCCACGGTGCCACCCACTACTACGCCGGAGCCGACCAGCGCGACAAGCTCCGCGAAGCGGTCACCATCGTCACCGATTGGCTTGAGCGTCACGATTTCACGGGGGCGCAATGACCGGCGCCTTGGACGGCATCCGGGTGCTCGAGTTGGGCACCCTGATCGCCGGGCCGTTCGCCAGCCGGCTGCTCGGCGACATGGGCGCCGACGTCATCAAGATCGAGCCGCCGGGCGCCCCGGACCCGCTACGCACTTGGGGCCAAGCCGAGGTCGACGGGCACCACGTGTTCTGGACCGTGCACGCCCGCAACAAACGAGCCGTCACTTTGGACCTGCGCCAGCCGCGTGGCCGCGAGCTGTTCCTCGATCTCGTCGAGAAGTCCGACATCGTGGTGGAGAACTTTCGTCCGGGCACGCTGGAGAAGTGGGGACTGGGTTACGACGTTCTCAGTCAACGTAATTCGGGCATCATCCTGGTCCGGGTGTCGGGCTACGGGCAGACCGGGCCCGACGCGCACAAGGCCGGCTACGCTTCGGTCGCGGAGGCCTCCAGCGGTCTGCGGCACCTCAACGGGTTTCCGGGCGGGCCACCACCACGGCTGGCGCTCTCGCTGGGCGACAGCCTGGCCGGCATGTTCGGCGCGCAGGGTGCGCTGGCTGCACTGTATCGCCGCAGCGTCACCGGCCACGGTCAAGTCGTCGACGTCGCGCTTACCGAATCCTGCTTGGCCGTGCAGGAATCCACCATTCCGGACTACGACGCCGGCGGTGTGGTGCGCGGTCCGTCCGGCACCCGCCTGGAAGGCATTGCGCCGTCGAACATCTACCGCAGCGCCGACGGCTCGTGGGTGGTGATCGCGGCCAACCAGGACACCGTGTTCGCCCGGCTGTGCACCGCGATGGAACGACCCGAGCTGGCCACCGACCAGCGGTTCGCCAATCACGGTGCCCGCGGCCGCAATCAAGACGAACTCGACCAGATCATCGGCGATTGGGCGGCGGTGCGTCAGCCTGACGAGATCATCGACACCCTCAGCGCGGCCGGCGTGATCGCCGGCCCGATCAACACCGTCGCCGACGTGGTCGCCGATCCGCAACTGCGGGCCCGCGGCATGCTGGTCGAGCATCACGACGAACGCCTCGGCCGGCCGGTGCTGGGGCCCGGGATCGTTCCGGTGCTGTCGGAATCACCGGGCAGCGTCCGCACCGCCGGCCCGGCGCGACCAGGTCAGCACAACGACGATGTCTACCGCGGGCTGCTCGGCAAGAGCGCCGAAGTCCTCGAGAAGCTACGCACTGAGGGGGTGTTGTGAAGACCCACGTCACCATTCGCGAGGTGGCGCTGCGCGACGGGTTGCAGATCGAGAAGCCAATCCCGTTGTCGGCCAAGCTGGAACTGCTGGCCGCCGTGGCCGCCACCGGGGTGC
>NZ_JBYCLD010000114.1:0-9097 GCF_057473725.1 Mycobacterium sp. TH-M11
TTGTTGGCGATCACCAGGTGCACGTCGAACGGTGCCGCTTCAGTCGGCCAGCGCAGCCCCAGCTCGTCGTGGTGCTGTTCGGCGATGACCGCCACCAGCCGCGATATCCCGACCCCGTAGGAGCCCATGGTCAGGCGCACCGGCTTGCCGTCCTCGCCGAGCACGTCGACGGTGAACGCGTCGGTGTACTTTCTGCCGAGCTGGAAGATGTGGCCGATCTCGATGCCACGCGCGGAGACCAACGTGCCGGCCCCGTCGGGCGACAGGTCGCCGTCGCGCACCTCGGCGGCCTCGATGGTGCCGTCGGCGACGAAGTCACGACCGGCCACCAATCCGACGACATGCTTGCCGGGTTGGTCGGCGCCGGTGATCCAGCTGCTGCCGTCGACGATTCGCGGATCTACCAGGTAGCGAACACCGTTGTCCAGCAATGCCTTCGGGCCGATATACCCCTTGACCAGGAAGGGATACTTGGCGAAGTCGGCCTCGTCGAGCAGGGCGTACTCGGCCGGGTCGAGCGCGGCGCCCAGCCGCTTGTCGTCGATCTCGCGGTCGCCGGGCACCCCGATGCCCAGCAGTTCCCAGTCGCCGCCCGGCTGGCGGACTTTGAGCAACACGTTCTTCAACGTGTCGGCGGCGTCGACGGTGCGGCCCAGGTCCGCGCCGTTGGCCCACTCGACCAGCGTGGCGATGGTCGGGGTGTTGCCCGTGTCGTGCACCACCGCGTCAGGTTGTCCGTCGATCGGAATGCTCTCCGGGCGGACGGTGACGACGGCTTCGACGTTGGCGGCGTAGCCGGACTGCGGGCACCGCACAAAGGTGTCTTCGCCGATCGCGCTTTCGGCGAGGAATTCCTCGGAGGCCGAGCCACCCATCGCACCCGACACCGCGGACACGATGACGTACTCGATGCCCAGCCGAGCGAAGATGCGCTGGTAGGCCTCGCGGTGGGCGTGGTAGGCGGTCTTGAGGCCGGCGTCGTCGATGTCGAAGGAGTACGAGTCCTTCATCACGAACTCGCGGCCGCGCAGGATGCCCGCGCGTGGGCGCGCCTCGTCGCGGTACTTGGTCTGGATTTGGTAGAGCGCGAGCGGAAAGTCTTTGTAGGAGTTGTACTCCCCCTTGACCGTCAACGTGAAGAGCTCTTCGTGGGTGGGTCCGAGCAGGTAGTCGTTGCCGCGACGGTCCTTGAGCCGGAACACGCCGTCACCGTATTCGGTCCAGCGGTTCGTCGTCTCATACGGCGCGCGCGGCAGCAGCGCCGGGAACAGGATCTCCTGGCCGCCGATGGCGTTCATCTCCTCGCGGACCACCCGCTCGATGTTGCGCAGCACCCGCAGGCCCAGCGGCAGCCAGCTGTACAGGCCCGGCGCAATCGGGCGCACGTAGCCGGCCCGGATCAGCAGCTTGTGGCTGGCGACCTCGGCTTCGGCAGGATCGTCGCGCAGGGTGCGCAGGAACAGCTCGGACATCCGGGTGATCACAGCGCGCAAGCCTAACTACTAGGTATTGACTGCCAATAACCACCACGGCTGCGATCCGCGAAGGATGACAGCCGTGGCGTCTGGTTGGCGATGCTGGGCGCCAGAGCTCGGCGGCGGCCATCATTTGTCACATCAGCACCGTCTCCCCACCATGCTCCGGTTTTGGAAACGTGACCGCATGCGATATCACCGTCTGCCGTGATATCGCATCCGGTCACAAATCGAAAAAAGAGCGCACCCCTACAGTCAGTGACTGATGGGACCATTGAGGTCCGCGGAGCGCGCTAGAGCTCGCCGGCGTCGATGGCGTCCTTGACTTCCTGCGCGTGCGCCACCTGCTCGGCGGTGTAACCGATGAACAGAGACACCACGCCGACGATGACAGTCACGCCCGCCACCCACAGCAAGCCGTAGGTGTAGCCCTGGTCGAGCGCGTGCAATTGCCCGGCGTTCATGTTCTTTACCGGGCCGTTGATGCCGCCGAGGTACAGCGTGCGCGACGTGATGACGGCCTGGATGACCGCCAGAACGACCGGGCCACCGAGGTTTTGCAGCATCAGCGCGATCGCCGAGGTCGGCCCGATCTGATCGAAGCCGACGCCCGCGATCGCCGACAGCGCCACTGGGACCACCACCATGCCAATTCCCACACCGGCGACGACGACCGGCACGATCAGGTTCGGGAAGTACGGCATGGCGCCGTTGAAGGTGGATCCGTACAGCATTGCGCCGACCACCAGCGCACCACCGGCGATCACCACAACCCGCGGCTGGAAGCGGGACACCAGCTGCGACGAGCCGGCCAGCCCGATGCCCATCGCAATCGCGAACGGGATGAAGCCGATACCGGCGCGCAGTGCGGAATACCCCATGATGTCCTGCACATAGAGCGCGACCAGCACCGTGACGGTGAACAAAAGCCCACCGGCCATGAAGATGGCCACGAACGTGGCCAGCCGGTTGCGGTCGAAGAAAAGATTGAACGGGACGACGGGGTTTTCGGCGGTGCGCTCGACCCACGCGAACGCACCGAAAGCCACGAGACCGAGCGCGGCGGTGCCAAGGGTAGTGACGGAGATCCAGCCCTTCTCCGGGCCGACCGAGAAGGCGAAGACCGCCGCGGTGCATGCCAGCGTGGCCAACACGGCACCGGCCGCGTCGAGCTTCATCCGCTCGCGGTGGGTCTCCCGCAGCGCCGTGCGGGCCAGGTAGACCATCACCAGCCCGATCGGCACGTTCACCAAAAACGCCAGCCGCCATGAGACTTCGGTGAGCGCCCCGCCCACGACGAGGCCCATCACGGACCCGACACCGGTCATGGCCCCGAACACCGCGGTGGCGGCATTACGCGCCGGCCCCTTGGCGAACGTGGTGGCCACCAGCGCAAAGCCGGTCGGCGAGGCGATCGCGGCGCCGACACCTTGGAGCAGCCGCGCGATGACCAACGTGACGTCGTCCCAGGCGATCCCGCACAAGGCGGAGGCGATGGTGAACAGGCTGACACCGACGATGAAAGTCCGCTTGCGGCCAATGGTGTCGCCGAGTCGGCCACCGAGCAGCATCAAACCGCCGAAAGTCAGCACGTAGGCGGTGATCACCCAGCTGCGCCCGGCGTCGGACAGGCTCAGCTCGTTCTGGATCTTGGGAAGCGCGACGATCGCGATGGTGCCGTCCATGGTCGCCATCAGCTGCATACCGGCGATGGCGATCACCGCGGTGAAGAATCCCCGCGTCGGCATCCACGTTGTCGACACCTTGGTCGAGGTGGACTCGCTGGTCTTTTCTGGGTGCAGTGTCTTTTCTGGCTGCACTGAATTTTCTGGGTGCAGTGACTTTTCTGGGCGCACTGGGGGCATGTGAACTGCTCGCTTCGAGGGTTCAGTCGTCCATCGTTGGACAGCCCGCTCTGCATCGTTGAGAGCCGTCATAAGAACTTACCCTACAGTAATCTTAGGGATCTTTTAAATGCCGAAGGCCGCCACAGCGCCGATAACGACGATCGCCGGAGGTCGAATGCCTTCCGAACGGATCTTCTCCGGCGCGTCCGCCAGCGTGGCCCGCAACGTATGTTCGGCGGCCGTCGTCCCTTGCTGAACCACCAACACCGGCGTATCCGCAGGTCGACCGCCCTTGAGCAGGACCTTGGCGAAAAGTTCGATGCGCTCGACCGCCATCAGCAAAACGATGGTTCCGGTCATGGCGGCCAACGCATCCCAATTCACTAACGATTCGGGGTGGTCCGGCGCCACGTGCCCGCTGACCACCACAAACTCGTGGTTGATCGCGCGATGCGTGACCGGAACACCGGCAGAGGCGGGCACCGCTATGGCGCTTGTCACACCCGGCACAACGGTCACGGGGATACCGGCCTCGGCGCACGCCAGCACCTCTTCATAGCCGCGGGCGAAGACAAAGGGGTCGCCCCCTTTGAGCCGCACCACGAAATGGCCGGCCCGGGCCCGCTCGATCATCACCGCGTTGATGGCGTCCTGGGCCATGGCCCGCCCGTACGGGATTTTGGCCGCGTCGATCACCTCGACGTTGGGCGCCAACTCGGCGAGAAGTTCCGGCGGAGCCAGCCGGTCGGCGACGACGACGTCGGCCTGTGCGAGTAGCCGCCGGCCCCGCACGGTGATCAACTCCGGATCGCCCGGGCCGCCTCCGATGAGCGCCACGCCGCCGCGGACCACGTCGTTGCTCTCGAAGCTCTCCGGCGAGATCACGCCCTGCTGCAGGGCCTCGCGGATCGCCGAGCGGATGCCTGCCGAGCGGCGGTGCTCGCCGCCGGCCAGCACGCCCACCGAGAGCCCGGCGTATTCGAACGACGCGGGAGTCACCGCGCTGCCGTCGATCGCGATGTCGGCCCGCACACAGAAGATTCGGTTGCGATCGGCTTCGGCGACGATCGCGGCGTTCACTTGCGCGTCGTCGGTGGCTGCGATCGCATACCACGCGCCGGTCAGGTCGCCGTCGCGATAGTCGCGCAGCGACAGCGTGATTCCGTCCATGGCTTCGACCGACTGTGTGACGCCGCGACTGATCACGTGCACGTCCGCCCCGCTGGCCACCAGCAGCGGCAGACGACGTTGCGCGACGCTGCCGCCGCCGACCATCACGACCTTCTTGCCGGCCAGCCGCAGCCCGACCAGGTAGGGGCTCTCGGGTGTCGTCATGCGCGCACCCCCGGGCCACCGCGCTCGTCCGCTACCGGCGGCGGATTCGTCGATCGAAGCATCGGCACGTGGGGCGGGCCGTCGTCGAGAACGTCGTCGCCGTCTCGAACGAATCCGTGGGCATACATGTCCGCTAGATATACCCGAGCGCCGATCCGGGACGGGTAGTCCCCGACTTCCGCCGGCGCGGCGCCCAGCAGCCGGGTGGTGTGCCCTTCGCCGCGGGCGCGGCGTTCGGTGCACAGCTGGCCCAGCCGGAACGCGTGACGCCCGTCCGCGTGCTCCTTCGCGCTCATGATTCCAGCTCCAGCACCTTGGTGGTCCACGACCGCACCTGTTCGTACAAGGCCGGCTCGGTGGCCAACGACGCGCCCAACGATGGCACCATCTCGGTGAGCACCGGAAGCCACCCCGCATACCGATCGGGAAAACAGCGCTCCAGCACCTCGAGCATTGCCGACACCGCGGTCGATGCTCCCGGCGACGCGCCGAGTAGTCCGGCGATACTGCCGTCGGCCGCGGTAAGCACGGTGGTGTCGAATTCCAGCCGGCCCCCGCGGCGCGCATCGGGCCGCATCACCTGAACCCGCTGCCCGGAAGCGATCAGCTCCCAATCGGATGCCGTTGCGTTGGGCGCGAATTCGCGCAAGGTTTCGATGTGGTTCGACGTCGACCTGCCGAGCTGGCCGATCAAGTAGGCCAGCAGTCCCAGCTGGCCCAGGCTTGCCCCGGCGACCGTGGCGACATTGCCCGGCCGGACAGATCGCGGCAGGTCGCTGAGGCGCCCGTGCTTCAGGAATTTCGGTGACCACCCGGCGAACGGGCCGAACATCAGCCAGGGTTTGCCGTTGACAATCCGGCTGTCCAGATGAGCTGCCGTCATCCCGGGCGCCCCCGGCTCGGGCAGACCGTAGACCTTGGCCCGGTGCAAACCGGTGATCGCCGGATTGCCGCTGCGCAGGAATCGGCCGCCGACCGGGAAGCCACCGAACCCCTTGACTTCGGGGATGCCGGACTTCTGCAACAACCGCAGCGCCTGTCCCCCGGCACCCACGAAAACAAATGCGGCATCCAGCTTTCGGCCTTCACCGGTGCGCCGATTACGGATGCTCAGGGTCCACCCGCCGTCGCGCCGACGCCGCAAGTTACGCACCTCATGGCCAAACCACGCCGCGCTGCCGTGGCGAACGCCGTAGCCGATCAGTTGACGCGACAATGCGCCGAAATCGACGTCGGTTCCTTCGACGGCCCAATCGAGCGCGACGGGTTCGGCGAAATCCCTTCCGGCAGCCATATACGGCAGTCGGCGCGCGAATTCGTCTGCACCCTCGACCCATTCGGTGCGGGCGAACAAGGGGTTGTCGGCCAACGCCCGTCGGCGACGGCGCAGGTAGTCGACGCGCTCGGCGCCGTGGACGAAGCTGACGTGCGGGACGGAGTTCAGAAAACCGCGGACATCGGTGAGCATCCCGTTCTCCACCGCGTACGCCCAAAACTGGCGACTGAGCTGGAACTGCTCGTTGACCCGCACCGCTTTGCCGATGTCGATCGACCCGTCGGGCCGCTGCGGGGTGTAGAACAGCTCGCACAACCCGGCATGACCGGTGCCGGCGTTGTTCCAGGGGTCACTGCTCTCGGCCGCGACGCCGTCGAGCCGTTCGACGAGGGCGACCGTCCAATCCGGCTCGAGGCGGCGCAACAAGGCGGAAAGAGTCGCGCTCATGATCCCGGTCCCAACCAACACGGCGTCAACCTTCGGAGTCTTTCCTGACTGCGGACCTGGCACCGAGTTGGTCATCCTTCGCGCGAGAAGAGCTGCCTTGACGTCAGGTTATCCGGCACCGAACGGACCCGCTGTTCGACGGGCCCAATGTCAGTGATCGTCATGCTCGCGGCCACGCCTTAAGCTGGCGTGCGTGACTGGCTGGCAGACCGACGTCCTGCCCGGCTACTGGCAACTGACCATCCCGCTGGGCGATGACCCCGACGGCGAAGGCACGATCGAAGCGACGCTGCTACGACGCGGCAGTGCTGATAGCGCGGCAAGCGCCGGGGACGCCGTGCTGGCGGTGCACGGATACACCGACTACTTCTTCCACACGGCGTTGGCCGATCACTTCGCCGGCCGCGGCATCGCCTTTTACGCGCTGGACCTGCGCAAGTGCGGCCGCTCGTCGCGGCCGGGCCAGACGCCGCACTTCACCACCGACCTCGCACACTACGACCGTGAACTCGATCGGGCCGTGGAGATCATCGCCGAGGAAACGCAGTCGGCGCAGGTGCTGGTGTACGGCCATTCCGCCGGTGGGCTGATCGTCTCGTTGTGGCTGGATCGGCTGCGGCACGCGGGCGCGAGCGCCCGCAAACGGGTGGGCGGGCTCGTGCTCAACAGCCCGTTTTTGGACCTGCCCGGTCCGATGCCGTTGCGCTGGCCGCCGACCCGCGCGCTGATCGCCGGCATCGCACGCCTGGGCGACAAGCGGGTTGCCCGCGCTCCGGGCGAGACCGGCGGAGGCTACGGCGCCAGCCTGCATCGCGACTACCACGGCGAATTCGACTACAACCTGCAGTGGAAACCGTTGGGCGGCTTCCCGATTACCTTCGGCTGGCTTTCAGCAGTACGACGCGGGCAGGTAAAGCTGCACCGCGGACTCGATGTGGGCGTGCCCAACCTGGTCTTGCGCTCCGACCACAGTGTGCTCGACGCATCCGATGCGATCACCCTGCAATACGGCGACGCGGTGCTCGACGTCACACACATCGCACGCTGGGCCGGTTGCCTCGGCAATGTCACTACGATCGTGCCAATCGTCGACGCCAAACACGATGTTTTCCTGTCGACACCTCAGCCACGACGGGTCGCTTACCAGCGACTGGACTCCTGGCTGGACGACTATCTGGACGCGACTTCGCACGTCGCGTCCCACCACGGCTGAAGGGCTACTGAATGCACGGCTATGACCTGACGATCATCGGAACCGGTTCCGGCAACAGCATTCTCGACGACCGCTACGCCAACAAGCGGGTGGCGGTCTGCGAGCAGGGTACGTTCGGCGGGACGTGCCTGAACGTGGGGTGCATTCCCACCAAGATGTTCGTCTATGCCGCCGAGGTCGCCGAAACCATCCGGCACTCGGCGCGTTACGGCATCGACGCCCACATTGACCGGGTCCGGTGGGACGACATCGTCTCCCGCGTCTTCGGCCGCATCGACCCCATCGCAATCGGCGGTGAGGACTACCGGCGGGCCCAACCCAACGTCGACGTCTACGACTCGCACACCCGCTTCTCCGGTGTGCAGGACGACGGTCGCTACCTGCTGCGGACCGACGACGGCGCGGAGTTCACCGCCGAGCAGGTGGTGATCGCCGCGGGCGCACGAGCCGACGTTCCCCCGGCCATCCTCGACTGCGGCGTGCCGTACTACACCAGTGACGACATTATGCGGATACCAGAACTGCCGAAACACCTGGTGATCGTCGGGGGCGGTTTCGTGGCGTGCGAATTCGCGCACATCTTCGCCGCCTTGGGTGTCCGCATCACGTTGGTGATCCGCGGCGGCGCGCTGCTGCGGCATCTCGACGACACCCTGTCGCAGCGGTTCACTCGGATCGCGGCGGGCAAATGGGAGGTCCGCAGCCACCGCAACATCCTCGGCGCGCACGAAAACCGCTCCGGGGTGGTGCTCGACCTCGACGACGGCTCCGAACTGCAGGCCGACGCCCTGTTGGTCGCCACCGGGCGACGCTCCAACGGTGATCTACTGGCCGCCGAGAAGGCCGGCATCCAACTCGACGATGGCCGCGTCGTCGTCGACGAGTACCAACGGACCTCGGCGCGCAATGTCTTCGCACTCGGCGATGTGTCGTCGCCGTACGAACTCAAGCACGTGGCCAACCACGAGGCGCGCGTCGTGCAGCGCAACCTGCTTCGCGACTGGGACGACACCGCATCAATGGCCGCCACCGATCATCGCTACGTGCCTGCCGCAGTGTTCACCGACCCGCAGATCGCCTATGTCGGGCTGACCGAGAACGAGGCTGTGGCAAAGGGTTTCGACGTATCCTGCAAGGTTCAGGACTACGCCGACGTGGCCTACGGGTGGGCCACCGAAGATACCGTCGGCATCGTGAAACTCATCTCCGACTCCAAGACCGGTCGACTGCTCGGCGCGCACATCATGGGACAGCAGGCGTCATCGATCATCCAACCGCTGATCCAGGCGATGAGCTTCGGGCTGAGCGTGCCCGAGATGGCGCGCGGCCAATACTGGATTCACCCGGCGCTACCCGAGGTCGTGGAAAACGCGCTGTTGGGGCTGTTGGACTGAGCGGGTCAGGCGGCGCTGGTCGACGACCGACGGCGCGGTTTGCTGTCGATCGACCACAGATGGCCACAGTCAGGGCATTGCAGGTGCAGTAGCCAGCCCTGATTGCCCAG
>NZ_JBYCLD010000115.1:0-3908 GCF_057473725.1 Mycobacterium sp. TH-M11
CGGCGAGCTGAACCTGCTGGTAAAACCTGTCACGTCCCTGCCAGCGGCGAACAGACTCGCGCTGCTCGGCAGTAGCATTTGCGCTCTGGTCCGCGAATATCCACGTTAGGCGCGCCGCAAGGGCTTCGGCTTCTTCGCCTGTCGGCAATCCCGCCCTCCCCAGTGGATCTCTTCGGCAGTTCCCGCCTTTAGCGCCGACACTAGTGTTGCGCTTCTTCGTCGTAAGTCCGCCGAAGCTGCGTGTCGCAACCCTGTTGCGCGGAGGCCTTCATCCGGGCTGCGGCGCACGTCAGATGTTGTTGACTTGGGTCAACAGATTGCTCGTCAACGGCCGCGAATGCCCAAGAACTACCGTGTTGACTCGTAAACCGTTTACGCAGCTCAGACGGGTTATATGCGGCTTCGATTCCCGGCAGCTCCACTTAAAGGGCCACAGAGATGTGGCCCTTTTCGCGTCCAGGCGACCGCATCAGGGAACAGGCTCTCACCAATTACGGTGTCACCGCAGGCAGCGTGAGCGTCTCGAGCGGCGCGTGGTCGTGGAACCCAATACTCTCGCGCCATCCGCAGCGTCGGCTTCCGCGGCAATACCGTCGGCGCGGCAGTCTCGATCGGCTGACACGCGTATCACGCAGGTCCGCTCGCCGCTATTCGAGGAGTGGAGGGATCCGGCATACCCACCCAGACGCTGAGTGGTCATCGTCCGCGGCCAAGCGTCGGCAAGCCGCCGCCCACGGGCACGTTCCGCTCAAGGTGCGGAATGGCTATTCCTGACCTTTGATCATCGGAGCTGGGTAGCATTGCCCGCTGTATCAGCAAAGTGAGCGCGGCGCAGAGGGCAGCATGACCACGAAAGTCAAGATCGTCTCGGCATTGTCGATCTGCACTGTCGCCGTGCCGGCTCTTGGTGCCGTTGCCGGTTTTGCTGCGCGCGCAGACGATGTGAGAGCCGCAATCTATGACGGCGTCAACGAGCTTCGCCAGACATGCGGGGTGATCGGTGATGACCCGCGTTTGACGGCCGCCGCCCAGCGGCACGCGGACGACATGCTGATGAACGGTGTTGGCGGCGGCCACATCGGTTCGGACGGATCTTCACCCCAGGCGCGTATCGCCGAGGCTGGCTACACCAGGACCGCTATCACGAGCGAGATCGTCTACTGGGGCAGCGGATCTCGTGCGACTCCGAGCTCGGCGCTCGACTTATGGATGGATAGCCCTGCGCACCGCGCGATCATTCTGGACTGCGCATTCACCGCAGCGGGCTTCGCAATCGCCGTGGATGGCAACAAGATGATCGCCGTCGGCGACTTCGCAGGTCCGTAAAACCAATCTGGGCCAAGCCACTTCCGATCAGTGGCATCGCTGGGCCGGACGCGGATGAGCCCCGTATCCTTCCACGGTGAACGCGATCGACCCGGACAAGCTCAACGTCTGCCTGCAGGTGTTGGCCGATATCGAGTCGCTGCCGCCCGAGCATCCCGATGCCGTTGCCGTGCGTCGGGCCACCGCGGGCATCTTCAAGTCGGTGCGCAAAGCCCGCCGCCACGCCAAACGCGACGCGGTAGCAGCCGCCGATCGCGCTGTTGTTGCTGCTACCGCCACCGGCGCGGCTGGCCGCATCGACGACGAGACGCAAGGCCTGCCGTTGGTATCGACGGCGGCGGGCGCCACCGCAGGCACCTTGCTCCGGTCGCGTGCCTGCTACATCTGCAAGAGCCACTACACGGTGGTGGACGCGTTCTACCACCAACTCTGTCCGGAGTGCGCCGCGCTCAGCCACGCCAAGCGCGACGCCCGCACTGACCTCACCGGCAAGAAAGCCCTGCTGACCGGTGGCCGCGCCAAGATCGGCATGTACATCGCCCTGCGACTGCTGCGCGACGGCGCTCACACCACCATCACCACTCGTTTTCCGAACGACGCCGTGCGCCGATTCGCCACGATGCCCGATAGTGCCGAGTGGTCGCACCGGCTACGTGTTGTCGGTATCGACCTGCGCGACCCGGCTCAGGTCGTCGCACTCGCCGACACCGTGGCCGCACAGGGCCCGCTGGATATTTTGATCAACAACGCCGCCCAGACCGTGCGCCGCGCTCCCGGTTCCTACTCGGCGCTCGTCGAAGCGGAGCGCACCCCCGCACCGGAAATAGTCGACGTGATCACGTTCGACCGCGTCAGCGACGCCCATCCCGCGGCATTGGCCGGAAGCCTTGCCGAGCATCAAACTCCGCACGGCCTCACGCAACTGGCGCTCGCCGCCCGGAGCGCGTCCCCGGACCGGATCGCCGCCGGCACCGCCATCGACGCGGGTGGCCTGCTTCCCGATACCGCGCCGATCAACAGTTGGACCCAACGCGTGCATGAGGTCGATCCGATGGAACTGCTCGAAGTTCAACTGTGCAACCAGACCGCGCCGTTCATCCTGGTGAGCCGGCTGCGTCCGGCGATGGCCGCGTCAACGTCCCGCCGCAAATACATCGTGAATGTGTCCGCGATGGAGGGTCAGTTCAGTCGCGCATACAAGGGCCCAGGGCATCCGCACACCAACATGGCGAAGGCCGCCTTGAACATGCTCACCCGCACCAGCGCGGCTGAAATGCTGGAGCAGGACCGCATTCTCATGACCGCCGTCGATACGGGCTGGATCACCGACGAGCGTCCGCACCCGACCAAGCTGCGGCTGGCCGAGGAAGGCTTTCATGCCCCACTCGACCTTGTCGACGGCGCTGCTCGGGTATACGACCCGATCGTCCGCGGGGAGTCCGGCGAAGATCTCTACGGCTGTTTCCTGAAGGATTACTCGCCGAGCAGCTGGTAGCAGCGACGCGCTCCGGTTGTCGCCGAGCAGCACTGCCTTGTGATGCGAGGACAGTCAGTTTCCTGTGACGATCCGTTGCTCGGCGTAGCGGCCGGTCACGACATTTGCCGTGGGCGGGCTCTGCATCCGTCGTGCTTCCCGCTTGATTCGCCGACTCAGCACGCGGTCGTCGCGCCGAGTCAATGCGGCAGCGCGCTCGCTCAGGAGATTCAGTTGCTTCCAGCTGAGCCCGTCGAGATCGCCGACGGAGTCATGAGTGGCGACCACAACGGCGCCGAATAGCAGCGGCACGGTTTTTGCGGTGAACCGCGTGGTGGCCAGGAGCATTTCGGTCGCGTTGCGGTTGAACGTCCGCCGGCAGTGACGCGTCAAAGGCGCGAACCAGAAGTCGAACTGCCGATCGGCACTCGTCAGGCTTTCCAGCCCGTAGTCGTGGACGAGCCTGACGATGTCGGCATTGCTGTAGGCGGTGGTTTGGTAGGCGACGCCGCCAGGGCTGAAGTACAGGATCGTGTTCATGTCGGTTGTCCTTTCCGGCTCAGGGTTGGACCTCGAGGTGAATAACTGGGAATCACATAGATGTAATTCCCTCTATCACAGTTGGGCTAAACATTCCTGACGAAAAAGACACGATTCGGTCGCGAAGAGCTGGCCCGAGAGTGACACTGCACGGGACGGCGGCGGTGAAGCTACCAGTGGAGCAGCGTGCCAAGCTCAGTCAGCAGTGTGCTCCCGGTCGACTGGACCAGCTCGGGCATGTTGGCCCATTCCGCCGTCGCCACACTTCCCAGCGCGGTGGGGAAGTCGTTGTTGGCGCTCAGGATGGCGGTCGCCAGATCGTCGCGGGCATTGAGGAAGCCGGCGATGATCCCGGTATTCGGGTTGAGAACTGTGTCGCTGAACAGGGATCCGAGTTGCTGGGGCAGTAGCAGCGACAGGACGGTCTGGCCGACCGCCAATTCGGTGGGCAGGCTGATGTCGCTGGCCGCCAGGGGCAGGGTGTTGACGATTGCCTCCAGGCTGCCGACCGGATTGGTGAGCAGGTCGTGGTCGACGGCGGCCCAGTCCGGGGACAGCGCGGGGGTGA
>NZ_JBYCLD010000116.1:0-6135 GCF_057473725.1 Mycobacterium sp. TH-M11
CGCCGATCACCACCGCGATCACCGTGGTGAGCACGCCGATCCCGACCGAGTTGATCAGCGCCGAACTGAAATAATTGCCGCGGAAAATTCCGCGGTAGTTGTCCAACGTCAGCGACGACGGAACCAGCCTGCCGTCCTTGACCGTCGACGTCGGCTTGAGCGAGAGGCTGAGAATCCACAGCACCGGGGTCAGCGCGTAGATCAGCACCAGGGCGTCGACGCCAACCCAGGTCGCGGCCCGCCTAGCGGCCATCGCCACCACCCGGTGCGGCCGCGCCGAACACCTTGACGAACAGCAGCGCGATCAGCGTCGCGCAGCAGAAGATCAGCACCGAAATCGCCGATCCGAGGCCGACATTGAAGCCTTTGAACAAATTGTCGTAGCCCAAAATCGACACCGATCCAGTATTGCCGGTGCCGCCGGTGAGCACGTAGATGCTGTCGAAGATCCGGAAGGCGTCCAGGGTGCGGAACAACAGCGCCACCAGTATCGCCGGCCTGATCAGCGGCAGCGTGATCGAGATCAGCCTCCGCCAGGCGCCGGCCCCGTCCACCTCGGCGGCCTTCAGCAGATCCGCCGGCACCAGCGCCAAGCCGGCCAACAGCAGCAATGACATGAACGGCGTGGTCTTCCACACCTCGGCAAGGACCACCACACCCAGCGACGAAAACTGATGGGCCAGAGGCGCAGTGCCGTGCGGTAGCAGGTTTGCCAGGTATCCGGTGCCCGGTGTCCATGCGTAGAACCAGCTGTAGGACGCGACGACCGTCACGATGCCGTACGGAATGAGCACCGCGGTGCGGACCAGTCCTTTGCCGACCAACGTGCGATGCATCGCCAGCGCCAACGCCAGGCCGAGCACGAACTCGACCGACACCGAGGCAACCGTAATCGCCAGCGTGACAGCCAATGCCAGCCACCAGTAGCGGTCGGTCAGAATGGTCTGATAGTTGCCCAGGCCGACGAACCGGGTCTCGCTCGGCGCGGTCAAGATGTTGCGCTGCAGGCTTAGCCACACCGCATACCCGATCGGGTACGCCGTGACAGCCAACAGCAGCAGCGCGGCCGGCGCGACCAAGGCAAAGGCGAGGCGCCGCTCTGCATCGTCGCCGGCGCTCACGGAAGTAATCCCTTGCCGTCCAACGCTTTGCGCACCTGCACCGCGAGTTCGTCGACGGTCTTTGCCGGATCGATCCGGGTGATCGGAGCCAGCGTTGCGGCGATCCGGGTCGACACCGCCTGGTAGACCGGCGTGGCAAGCCGCACCGCGGGGTCGGCGAGTTGCCGACGGATGATGTCATACATCGGGTACTTCGCCTGGAACTGCGGGTCGTCGTACAGCGAGGCGCGCACCGCCGGCAGGCCGCCGTTCAGCGACAAATATTTCTCGCTCGCCGGACTGCGCAGGCACCGGATCGCCTGGTACGCCTCGGCTGCGTGACGGCTGGTCGCCGACACTGCGAGGTTCAGCCCGCCGATCGTCACCTTGGCTGGTTGTCCGGGTTGTACACGCGGATAGGGCGCGAAGCCGAAAACCTTTCGGCTGGCGTCATATGCCGCGCGGAACTGTTGCTCGGTGGGGGTGAACGAGCCGACGTCGTTGATGCTGCCGGCCAGATCCGGGCGGCGGTTCAGCGGCAGGAACGGCACGCCGCCCTTCACCGCGTTCTCCAGCATGGACGGCAGCGCGTAGGGCCAGTTGACTTCGAGCGCGGACCTGCCTTGCTCGAACGCCAACCGTGCCGAGCCGGCGTCGCTGCGCGTGACCGACGGGTCGGCACCCGGCGCGTTGGCCACCGACTTCATGATCTGCAGCGCCTCGACGGCCGCGGCCCGGTGTTCGGGAGTGTCGGCGAGGGTGACGGTGCGGCCGTCCTCGGACAGCACCTGACCGCCCGCGCTTTCCAGCAAGGTGTTGAACCACACCACCACCGCCTCGTTCTGGTTGGCCTGCACGCCGATCCAACTGGGTCCGCCCACGGCGTGCAACCGGTCCGCCTCGGCGATCATGGCATCCCAAGTCGCCGGCGGCTTGTCCATCAAATCGGGCCGATACCAGAGCAATTGGGTGTTGCTGGCGAAGGGTGCGGCATAAAGCCGGTGCCGCCACGTCGCGGTGGACAGTGGCCCGGCCAGCGTGTCGGTGCCGGCGTCGGCCTCCGCGCGGTGCGCGGGATCGTCGGACAGCGGCAGCACCCAGCCCGCCTCGGCGAACTCGGCCGTCCAGATCACGTCCATCGCGATGATGTCTATCGCGTGGTCGTCGGCGCTGAGTCGACGGGCCAACTGGATGCGCTGATCATCGGTGGATCGCGGCAGGCTGTACTGCCGGATGGTGAACCGGCCGCCGAACTCGCGGGAGCAACGGTCGGCCAGCGCGCTGAACGTCGCACCGTCGCCCGCCGGGGTGTAGAGGCTGATCGCCCGACCGTCGTCGCCGGGGCCGCAGCCGGACAACACCGACACAGCCGACATTGCGGCCAGCGCGAGGCCGCCCAACTGGCGACGCACGAGTCAGATGGCCAGGCGGGCCAGCAGATCCCGGGCCTGCTCGGCGTTCTGCGGGTCGCAGAGAACGTCGTATCGGCCGGCCACCAACTGCAGCGTCGAGCTGAAGTCGCGGGTACCGCGCGCCATCGAATACGGAATCGCGGAGGTGATCAGCCCGAAGAACACACCAGCGACCAGCCCGGTGGTCAACGCCTCCATCGGATGCGGGCTGGAGAACAGCAGGGTGAGCATCAAGCCGATGAACAGACCCAGCCAGGCGCCGCTGATGATGCCGCCGCCCAACACCTTTGGCCAGGTCAGCCGTCCGGTCACCCGCTCCACCTGCATCAGGTCGACGCCGACGATGGTGACCTGCTGCACCGGAAACTGCCGATCGGAGAGGTAGTCGACAGCTCGCTGGGCTTCGGCGTAGGTGGGGTACGACCCGACCGGCCAGCCTTTCGGCGGTGTCGGCAGTCCGGGAGCCCGCCGACTCCCGGACGGGGCGCCACGGGTGGCGCCGGGAACCTGTCCTGGCTGGAACGGGCTGCTCATAAGTTCTATTGTGCGCTGTTCGCCGCGGCCGGGTTCGGCCGCGGTCGCCGAGTTAGCGGCCTACTTCAAGTTCGCGGCCCAACCTGGCCTGCACGCGCGACAAATGCCTGCTTAGCCGACCAGGCATCGTCGAGCTCACCTGATGACTCTGCGTCCAGGGCGCACAAGCCCGAGTAGCTGAAGCCCTCAGCGCAGAGTCAACCTCGATGGCCGAGCTAAGTTGAACGCATGACAGCTCCCGGCGGCGGCGACCCCTTCCGCGATCAGTGGGGCCCGTGGCCGCAGTACCAGCACCCGCCGGTGGATCCGCAGCCGCCGCTGAATTACCCGGAGTACCCCTACACCGGTCCGCAGCCTGCCCAGCCGCCGCCCTACAGCCCGGTCGGCTATGGCGGGCCCCCACCACCGCCCTACGGCGGCCCGATGCCGATGTACTACCCCTATCAGCCTCAGTCGCAGCGGACCAACAGCCTGGCCGTCGCGTCGCTGGTCACCTCGATCGCGGGCGTCGTCTTCGGCATTCCGCTGGCCGTCCTCTGCTTCGTGGGCTTGCTGATTCCGGTCATCGGCGCGGTGCTGGGCGGCATCGCGCTCAGTCAGATCAAGCAGAGCGGCGAGCAGGGCCGCGGAATGGCGATCGCCGGGGTCGCGATCGGCGCCGCCACCACGGCGTTGCTCGTGCTGGTGCTGGTGCTGCTCACCGCCGCGGCGTTCCATTCGCCGACGTTCATCCACTAGCCGGTCGGCGGTTCGAACGGCCGGCCCTGGCGCTGCATACCCGCCGCTCGTCCTTTCGCGGCAATCACCAAAGCCATCTTGCGGCTGGCCTCATCGAGCATCTCGTCGCCGAGCATCACCGCGCCTCGGGCACCGCCGGCCGCCGAGGTGTGCCACTCGTAGGCCTCCAGGATCAGTTCCGCGTGATCGTAATCGGCTTGTCGCGGGCTGAAGATCTCGTTGCCGGCCGCGATCTGGTCGGGGTGAAGCACCCATTTGCCGTCATAGCCCAATGCCGCCGACCGGCCCGCCACCCGCCGGAATGCCTCAGTGTCGCGCACTTTGAGGTACGGGCCGTCGATCGCGGCCTTACCGTGGGCGCGGGCGGCCACCAGGATGGTCATCAACACGTGGTGATAAGCGTCGCCGACGTCGTAGCCCTCGGGCTGCTCGCCGACGACCAGCGTGCGGGTGTTCAGGTTCGCCATCAGGTCCGCCGGGCCGAGCACCAACGCCTGTACCCGTGGCACCGCGGCGATCGCGTTGATATTGGTCAGTCCGCGGGCGTCTTCGATCTGCGCGTCGATGCCGATCTCGCCGACCGGCAGCCCGTGCACCGTCTCCAGTTGGGTCAGCAACAGGTCGAGCGCCTGGACATGGGAAACGTCAGAGACTTTCGGCAGCACCACCACGTCGAGCTTGGCGTCCGGTGCCGCGCCGACGGCGGAGACCACCTCGATGATGTCGGCGTGCGTCCACGGCGTGGTCCAGTCGTTGACCCGCACCCCGCGCAACTGCCCGGCCCAACCGGGCGCGGCCAGCGCGGCAGCCACCCGGCCGCGGGCGTCGGCCTTGGCGCCCGCGGCGACGGCGTCCTCCAGATCGAGGAAGACCTCGTCGGCGGGAAGTCCTTTGGACTTGTCGATCATCTTCTGGCTACTGCCCGGCACAGACAGGCACGTGCGGCGGGGCCGGTAGGCGTTGTTCACACCCCACTCCTACCCTTTGAACCATGGCCTCGATCAACAGGGTGTACGCCGCGCGCCTGGCGCGCATGCAGGTCCTGGGCCCGATGGGCGAGGCCCTCGGCCGAGTTCGCGACGTCGTGGTCAGCATCAGCATCGTGCGCCAGCAACCCCGCGTGCTCGGGCTCGTCGTCGAAATGACCTCGCGCCGAAGGATATTCGTTCCGATTCTGCGAGTCTCCGCAATCGAGCCGCAAGCGGTGACGCTCAACACCAACAACGTCTCGATGCTGCGCTTCGAGCAGCGGCCCGGTGAAGTGCTGGTGCTGGGCCAGATCATCGACACCAAGGTGCGGGTCAACGATCCCGAACTGCCGGAGCTGGCCGACACCGACGTCGTCGTGACCGACCTCGGCCTGGAACAGGCCCGGACCCGCGACTGGATGGTCACCCGGGTCTCGGTGCGGCTGCCGCGACGCCTGGGCAGGCGCAGCAGCAGCCATATCGTCGGCTGGCGCAACGTGCAGGGGCTGACCCCGTCGGCGCTGGCCATGCCCGGCCAGGCCGTCGCGCAACTGCTGCACCAGTTCGAGAAGTGGCGGCCGATCGAGGTGGCCGACGCCGTGCGTGAGCTGCCGGCCAAGCGGCGGCACGAGGTGATCACGGCACTCGACAACGACCGGCTGGCCGACATCCTGCAGGAGCTGCCGGAACAAGAACAGGCCGAGTTGCTGATGCAACTGAGCGACGAGCGCGCGGCCGACGTGCTCGAGGAGATGGACCCCGACGACGCCGCCGACCTGCTCGGCAGCATGACTCCGGCGTTGGCCGAGCGGCTGCTGCGGCAGATGGATCCCGAGGAGTCCGACCCGGTGCGGCGGTTGCTGAAACACTCCCCCGACACCGCGGGCGGATTGATGACCTCCGAGCCGGTGGTGTTGACGCCGGACACCTCGGTCGCCGAGGCTCTGGCCCGGGTTCGCGATCCCGACCTGACGCCGGCGCTGTCGTCGCTGGTGCTGGTGGTCCGCCCGCCCACGGCCACCCCGACCGGTCAGTACCTGGGCTGCGTGGCCCTGCAGCGGCTGCTGCGCGAACCCCCGTCGATGCTGGTCGGCGGTCTTGTCGACGCCGACCTGCCCTGGTTGGAGCCCGACACGTCGCTGGCCATGCTGACCCGCTACTTCGCCGCCTACAACCTGGTCTGCGGTCCCGTGGTCGACGCGCAGCATCATCTGCTGGGCGCGGTGACCGTGGACGACGTGCTCGATCATCTGCTCCCGCAGGACTGGCGCGACACCACCGAGGAACCCGCGCTCGACGCCGCGGGAGGCCAGTCGTGAGCAAATCCGCGCCGCCGCGGTCGCGGCTGTCGACGCCGCGCATTTCGCGGGTGCCCACACCGCG
>NZ_JBYCLD010000117.1:0-8367 GCF_057473725.1 Mycobacterium sp. TH-M11
CCGGACGTCGATTTGGGCGGCCAGGTGGAACACCACCTCAGGCCGGTGCGCGCCGAAGATCGCCGCCAGATCGGCGGTGACGATGTCGGCCTCGACGAAGGTGAACCCGGCGGTCTCGGCCAAGTGCTCGAGGTTGGTGGCCCGCCCGGAGGCATAGTTGTCCAGGCCGAGGACGGTGTGCCCGTCGTTCAGCAACCGGTCGACTAGCGTCGACCCGATGAACCCGGCAGCCCCGGTGACCAGTGCGCGCACCGGCCCACCATACCGACGGGCCCGCCGGCCACCGAACGTCGCATTGGCCGCTGTGACGCTCGTCGCAGTGCAACTGGTGATCCGCGGGGTATTGGCGTTTCGCGGCTACTTCTACTGGGACGATTTCATTCTGGTCAGCCGGGCCGGCACGCACTCGCTGCTGTCGCCGTCGTTTCTGTTCGACGACCACGACGGCCACGTCATGCCGGCCGCATTCCTGGTCTCCGGCGCCATCACCCGACTAACGCCGCTGAACTGGGTCGGTCCAGCCGTCAGCCTGGTGGTGCTGCAACTGCTGGCCTCGCTGGCCCTGCTGCGGGCGCTACGGGTGATCCTGGGCTGGCGGCCGGTGCTGCTGGTACCGCTGACCTTCGCGCTGTTCACCCCGCTCGGCGTGCCCGGCTTCGCCTGGTGGTCGGCGGCCCTGAATTCGCTGCCGATGCTGGCCGCGCTGGCCTGGGTCTGCGCCGACGCGATCCTGTTGGTCCGCACCGGCAATCAGCGCTACGCACTCACCGGTGGGCTGGTCTATCTGGGCGGGCTGCTGTTCTTCGAAAAGGCCGCGGTGATCCCGTTCGTCGCGTTCGCGGTGACGGCATTGCTGCGTCACGTAGCAGGTGATCGATCGGCGGTTTCGGCGACGTGGCGCGGCGGACTGCGATTGTGGACGGCGTCGCTGGGGCTGACCGCTGGATGGATCGCGGTGTATCTGGCGGTGGTGAACCAGCGCCGGTGGAGTTCGGACCTGGCGATGACGTGGGATCTGTTGCGCCGCTCCATCACTCACGGCATTGTCCCCGGCCTGGTCGGCGGCCCGTGGCAGTGGGGCCGGTGGGCGCCCGCCTCGCCGTGGGCCACTCCGCCGCCATCAGTCATGGCACTCGGATGGCTGGCATTGGCCGCGATGCTGGCACTTTCGCTGGTTCGCAAACGACGCATCGTGCCGGTGTGGCTGACCGCCGCCGGTTACGTGGTCGCCTGCCAGGTGCCGATCTATCTGATGCGCTCATCGCGCTTCACTGCGCTGGAGCTGGCTCAAACCTTGCGCTACTTACCCGATCTCGTCGTGGTGCTGGCGCTGCTGGCCGCGGTCGGGTTCTGCGCGCCCAACCGCCCGTCGTCACGCGGACTGGATGCGTCATTGCCGCGCAATGCCATTGCGGTTGGGGCGGCGGCGGCGTTCGTGGCGAGCAGCCTGTACTCGACGGCGACGTTCCTGACGTCCTGGCGAGACAACCCCGCTCAGCCCTACATGATGAATGCCCGCAGCGATCTAGCCGCCGCGCACGCGACTTCCGATGCGCCGCTGCTCGACCAGGAGGTCGACCCGCTAGTGCTCGGCCGGGTGGCCTGGCCCGATAACCTGGCCAGCCACCTGTTCGCGCTCATCCGCGATCGCCCCGAATTCGGCTTGACGACAACGCAATTGCGAACTCTCGATACTCACGGCCGGCTGGTTGATGCGCAGGTGACCTGGGTGCGCGCGATGACACCCGGCCCAGTTCCGCAATGCGGCTATCTGGTGCAGCCCGACCATCCGATCGAGATCGGACTCGACGGCCCCCTGCTGCCGGCGGACTGGGCGGCCGAGATCAACTATCTGGCCAACAGCGACGGATCGATGTCACTGGCACTGTCCGACGGGCCTATCAGCCGGGTGCCGGTGCATCCGGGACTCAACCGCGTGTTCGTGCGACTGCCCGGCGCGGGCAACGCCATCCGGGTCCGGGCCAACACGGCCGCATTGAGCGTGTGTATCGCCGCCGGACCGGTCGGATATGTCATGCCGCGGTGAGGGGCGAGCGTGCGCAGCATGACGGTGCTCGCGGCGCGTCGGCGTACAAACACGCACGGTCGCGACGGAAGACGCGCGCCGCCAAATGGAGCCACCTAGGAGAATCGAACTCCTGACCTGCTCATTACGAGTGAGCCGCTCTACCGACTGAGCTAAGGTGGCGTGCCCCGACGGGCGGGATGAGTCTACGGCAGGGCTTGGTGAGCGCCCAAGTTCAGTCGCGCAGCGCCTGACCGATGGTGGCGACCATCGCATCGACGGCGAACTTGGGTTTGACGTTGATCGCCAGCGCCTCCCGGCATTCCAGCACCGCTTCGATGCAGCGCAGCAGTCGATCAGCCGGAACGTGGGCGGCCATTGCCGCGATCTGCTCGGCCATGTCAGGGTGATTGGCCCGCGTGCCCGGTGCGCTCGCGGCGACCAGCAGCGCGTCCCGGAAATACGTCGCCAGGTCGATCAGCGCACGGTCCAGCGCGTCACGCGAGGCTCGGGTGTGACGCGACTTCTGCCGTCGCTCAAGGTCTTTGATCGCGCCGGCCGAACCACGCAGGGCGCCCGCGGTGCCCTTGCCGGTGCCGCCGGCTCCCAGCGCCGTGCGCAACTCCTCGGTCTCGGCCTCGTCGCGGCCGGCCGTCAGCACCGCCGCTTCGGCCTCGGCAGCAGACACCAGCGCCTCGGCCGCAGCAAATGCCTTGGATCGGGTCGCCGCGTCGCGGGCCAGACCCAGCGCCTGCAACCGCCGCTCGCGCGCCTCCGGGTCGGTGGCCAACCGCCGCGCCCGCCCCACGTGCCCGCCGCTCACCGAAGCCGCCCAGCCTGCGGTCTGCGCCGACAGCCCGTCGCTGTCGATCAGAACCTGGGCGATGGCATCCGGCGACGGCGTCACCAGCGCGATATGCCGGCAGCGGGACCGCAGCGTGATCGCGATGTCCTCGGGATCCACCGACGGCGCACACAGCAGAAACACCGTGGACGGCGGTGGCTCCTCGACCACCTTCAGCAGCGCGTTCGCCGCGCCCTCGGTCAGTCGGTCGGCGTCCTCGACCACGACGATCTGCCAGCGGCCGGTGCTAGGTCGCCGCGACGCGACCTGGACGATCGCGCGCATCTCGTCGACGCCAATGGACAACCCCTCGGGGATGACGCGACGCACATCACCGTGCGTGCCGGCCATCGCCGTCGTGCAGGACCGGCACTCGCCACAGCCAGGCAAACCTTCTGACGTGCACTGTAGGGCCGCGGCAAAGCACAGCGCGGCCACCGAGCGACCCGAGCCGGGCGGGCCGGTGATCAGCCAGGCGTGCGTCATGGCGGCGCTGTGAGTCGAATCACCGCGTGCGGCGGACGCGGCGGCCACCAGTTCAGTTTCGACCGACTCCTGGCCCACTAGCCGCGCAAATACCCGTGACATCACCGGCAAGAGTAGTGGTCGCCGGTGACGCTCCCGCCCGATCGGCCACCGCATACTGCCGTTTTGGCTACTTTTAGGTCCCCGCCGACCGATACGGTGGGCAGGTGAGCGTGGCAGGGGCACTACCGGGACGAATCCGGGGGTTCGTGCAATGGTTTGTCCGTACGCCGTGGCCAGTGTTCACGCTGAGCCAATTGCAGGCCGACATCATCGGCGCGCTGTTGGTACTGGGCTTCCTTCGCTACGGGCTGCCGCCCGAAGACCGCATCGAGTTGCAGAAGCTGCCCGCAGTCAACCTGGCCACGTTCGTCGGGTCGATCGTGGTGCTGTTTGCGCTCGGAACCGCGATCAGCGCGCGCCTTTTGATGCCGGTGTTCCGGTGGCAGCGGCGCGACTCACTGCTGGCCGACCCCGACCCGGCCGCGACCGAGTTGGCGCGCAGCCGAGCACTGCGAACACCATTCCACCGCACGGTGATCAACCTGGCGTCCTGGCTGGTCGGCGGCGTGATCTTCATCGTCGCCAGTTGGCCGGTGTCCCATCACGCGGCGCCGGTGGTGGCGGTCGCGACCGGCCTGGGCGCCACCGCCACCGCCATCATCGGCTACCTGCAGTCCGAACGCGTGCTGCGTCCGGTCGCGGTAGCCGCCCTGCGTGGCGGGCTGCCGGAGAACATCCGCGCCTCCGGAGTGATCGGACGCCAGATGTTGGCCTGGTCACTGTCTACCGGCGTGCCAGTGCTGGCAATCGTGCTGGCGGTGGTGGCAGACAAGGCGGAGTACTTGCACGGGCCGCCGGAGAAGCTGTTGAATCCGATTCTGCTGTTGGCGCTGTTGGCGTTGGGCATCGGATTCGCCAGCACGCTGTTGGTGGCGATGTCGATCGCCGACCCGCTGCGCCAACTGCGCTGGGCCCTCGGCGAGGTGCAGCGCGGCAATTACAACGCGCACATGCAGATCTACGACGCCAGCGAGCTGGGTCTGTTGCAGGCCGGCTTCAACGACATGGTCCGCGATCTGTCCGAGCGGCAACGGCTGCGCGACCTGTTCGGCCGCTACGTGGGCGAAGACGTCGCCCGCCGGGCGCTGGAGCGCGGCACCGAACTGGGTGGACAGGAGCGTGATGTCGCGGTGCTGTTCGTCGACCTGGTCGGATCGACCAAGCTGGCGTCGACCCGGCCCCCGGCCGAGGTGGTCAGCTTGCTCAACGAGTTCTTCCGCGTGGTGGTGGACACCGTCGGGCGGCACGGTGGATTCGTCAACAAGTTCCAGGGTGACGCCGCACTGGCGATCTTCGGGGCCCCGATCGAGCATCCGGACGCCTCCGGCGGTGCGCTGGCGGCCGCCCGCGAGCTACACGACGAGTTGCTGCCGGTGATCGGATCCGCGGAGTTCGGCATCGGGGTGTCGTCGGGCCGCGCGATCGCCGGACACATCGGCGCGTTGGCCCGCTTCGAGTACACCGTGATCGGCGACCCGGTCAACGAGGCGGCGCGGCTCACCGAGTTGGCCAAGCTCGAGGAAGGCCATGTGTTGGCCTCGGCGGTCGCAGTCAGCGGCGCCCTGGATGCCGAAGCGCTGTGCTGGGATGTGGGCGAGGTGGTGGCGCTACGCGGACGCATCGCACCGACTCAGTTGGCCAGACCTCTTTACCTTGCGGCGCCGGAAGAAGTGATCAGCGAAGAAGCCCGCGGCTAGCGGCCGTTGGGGGCGAGCGTGAGATCGCTGGGCAGCAACGGCCCGATGTCGATGAAGGGCCGCCCCCTCGGGTCCGGGGTGCCTACCGGGTCGTTCCCCAGGTTCAGCAGGTCGCTGAGGCCGGGAATGCTCGACGGCGGAGCGCCCTGCACCACTCCGGAGTCGGACTCGATGATGTTTTGCACGACGACGGGGCTTTCTGGGACGCCCATGGTTTGCAATAGGTCGGCGATAGACGGGGCGTTCGCGTCGGGGTTCTCGTGTGCGTTGTTGGAGAGCTGCATCGCGGGCACCTCGACGTCACGCAGCGGGGGCGACGACGGGGCTGCGATGAGAATGCTGACACCGCCGAGGGCAACACCAGCGGTGATGCAGTATCGGACGGCCGGTCTCATGGCTCTCCTTCAGGGCGCAGGTGCTGGTCGCACGACGCGTTGGAGCGCAACTATACCTGAGAAGTGACTGAGAATCACTAGTTGATTTCAAAAACCGGGAAAAACTTTGCTCAGGACTGCGCCCGGCAGACCGAACCCGCCGAAAACGGCCGATCCTCAGCCGCGCTTGGCGGCCTTTTTGGCGCCCGTCTTTTGGGCCGGACTCTTCTTGGCGACCGTCTTCTTGGCCGGAGTTTTCTTCGCGGCCTTCTTCGCCGCAGTCTTCTTCACCGGCCCTCGTGCACGTCTGTCGGCCAGGAGTTCGGAGGCGCGCGCGTCGGTGATGGACAAGACGTCGTCGCCCTTGCGCAGGCTCGCGTTGGTCTCACCGTCGGTGACATAGGGGCCGAATCGGCCGTCCTTGATCACCATCGGCTGGCCGGACGTCGGGTCGTTACCCAATTCCCGCAGCGGCGGTGCCGCAGCACCTTGGCGTCCGCGCCGCTTGGGTTCGGCGTAAAGCTTCAACGCCTCTTCGAGGGTGACCTCGAAGATCTGATCTTCGGTGGCCAGCGAGCGAGAGTCCGTGCCGCGCTTGAGGTATGGACCGTAGCGGCCGTTCTGCGCGGTGATTTCCTCTTTCGATTCAGGGTCGATGCCGACCACCCGCGGCAGCGACAGCAGCTTGAGCGCGTCCTCGAGCGTCACGGTCTGCAGGTCCATGCTGCGCAGCAGCGACCCGGTCCGCGGCTTCGGGCCGGTCGGCTTCTTGCCCTTCTTGGCCGGCTGACCCGCGGTACCGTCGTCGTCGGGCTTGGGCAGGACTTCGGTGACATACGGGCCGTACCGGCCGTCCTTGGCGACGATCTCGTGCCCGGACTCGGGGTCCACCCCAAGCGAGCGGCCTTCCTGCGGCGTCGCGAACAGCTCCTCGGCGACATCGACGGTCAGCTCGTCGGGCGTCAGCGAGTCGTGCAGGTTGGCCCGTTGCGGTGTCGGTTCACCGTCGTCGCCGACGACCATGCGTTCGAGATACGGCCCATTCCGGCCGACCCGGACGTTGACGGCGCGACCTTCGGCGTCGTCGAAAAGCTTGATGGAGTTGACTTCTCGGGCATCGATGCCTTCGAGGTTGACACCGACCAGCTTCTTCAGTCCACCGGAGCGGGCGATCGAGTCGGCCACACCGTGATCGCCGCCGAAATAGAAGTTGTTCAGCCAGTTGGTGCGCCGCTCGGTTCCCGAGGCGATCGCATCGAGTTCATCTTCCATGGCGGCGGTGAATCCGTAGTCGACCAGACGCCCGAAATGCTGCTCCAGCAAACCCGTGACGGCGAACGCGACCCAGGACGGGACCAGCGCGCTGCCCTTCTTGTGGACGTAGCCGCGGTCCTGGATGGTCTTGATGATCGAGGAGTACGTCGACGGCCGCCCGATGCCGAGTTCTTCCAGCGCCTTGATCAGCGACGCCTCGGTGTAGCGGGCCGGCGGGTTGGTCGAGTGGCTGTCCGGGGTCAGCTCGGTGGCATCCACCCGCTGGCCCTGGGTCAGCTGCGGCAGCCGGCTCTCGGCGTCGTCGGCCTCACCGCCGGCCTGATCGTCGACGGTTTCGACGTAGGCCTTGAGGAACCCTGGGAAGGTCAGGGTGCGACCGCTGGCGCTGAACTGAACCTGCCGACCGTCGGACTCGCCGTTGATCCGCAGGCTCAGCGTGGTGCCCCGCGCGTCGGCCATCTGGGAGGCGACCGTGCGCTGCCAGATCAGCTCGTAGAGCCGGAACTCGTCGCCGTCGAGTTCGCGCCGCACCCCGTCCGGGGTGGCGAAGGTTTCCCCGGCCGGCCGGATGGCCTCGTGGGCTTCCTGCGCGTTCTTGACCTTGCGGGTGTACTGGCGGGCCGAGGGGTAGACGTACTCCTCGCCGTAGAGCTGACGGGCCTGCGTGCGGGCGGCGTTGATCGCCGACTGCGACAACGTCGTCGAGTCGGTACGCATGTAGGTGATGTAGCCGTTTTCGTAAAGCCGCTGGGCGATGCTCATCGTGCGCTCGGCGGAGAACCGCAGCTTGCGACCGGCCTCCTGCTGCAGCGTCGAGGTCATGAACGGCGGGTACGGACGACGGGTGTAGGGCTTTTCCTCGACCGACCCGACGCTCAGCTGCTGCCCACGCAGGCCGGTAGCCAGCGACACCGCGACCGCCTCGTCGAGCACGGTCACCTCGTCGGGCTTGCGCACGGTGCCCAGCGAGTCGAAGTCACGGCCGGCGGCCACCCGCAGGCCGTCGACCATGGTCAGCCGGGCGTTGAATCGCGGTGGCTGCGCCTTGGGGTCGGAGACGCTGGCGTCCAGTTCGGCCACCACATCCCAGTAGGCGGCGCTGCGGAATGCCATCCGGTCGCGTTCGCGCTGGACGATGATGCGGGTGGCCACCGATTGCACGCGGCCCGCGGACAGCTTGGGCGCCACCTTCTTCCACAGCACCGGGCTGACCTCGTAGCCGTACAGCCGGTCCAGGATGCGCCGGGTCTCCTGGGCGTCGACCAAATCGATGTCCAGGTCGCGCGGGTTGGCGGCGGCTTCCAGGATCGCCTGCTCGGTGATCTCGTGGAAAACCATGCGCTTGATCGGAATGCGCGGCTTGAGGGTCTCCAGCAGGTGCCAGGCGATTGCTTCGCCCTCACGGTCGCCGTCTGTGGCCAGGTAGAGCTCGTCGACGTCTTTGAGCAGGCCCTTGAGTTCGGTGACGGTGCTCTTCTTGTCCGGGCTGATGATGTAGAGCGGCTCGAAGTCGTGGTCGACGTTCACCCCGAGCCGGGCCCAGGGCTCAGACTTGTATTTCGC
>NZ_JBYCLD010000118.1:0-15525 GCF_057473725.1 Mycobacterium sp. TH-M11
TCAGAGCGAGTGCCCGTCCGCATAGGCGGTAGCCCAATCTCGCACGGCGCGGGCATAGACGTCCGAGTCGTTGTAGGCCCACAGCGCCGTGATCCACCCGCGTGGGGTGGCGAGATCCTTCCCCCGCCAGCACAAATACCCGGCAGCGGACAGCGCGGCGTCGTCGATGTTGTCCACATCGACCTTACCGTCGTTGTTGGCGTCGACGCCGTACTCCCGCCACGTCTCGGGAATGAACTGCATCGGCCCCATTGCCCGCACGGTGTCGGGCTGACCGTCCATCCCCCCCGGCTCGCCGGCGATCCCCGCCACACTGTCGATGATCCGCATCGTGCCGTTGGTCCCGTCGAGCACCACACCCCTGATCGGTGGACGCACATCGCCGTTGGGCAACAGCGTCGCGTGGTGGTAGGTGCCGTGGTGGCTCTCCACCTGCCCAATGCCGGCCAGCGTTGTCCAGGCGATATGGCAGTTCGGGTTCTCCACCTCGGCGACCCGCGCGGCGTAGCCGTACGCCTCCAGAGCGGTCACCGGGATGCGCAATGCCGGGGCGAGCCCGGCGGCCCACGCGTGCAACTGGTCGGCGGGTCGGCCCTTGACGTAGGTATCGACCGGAGGCACTGCGGCACCTGGAGGCGGCGGCACACCTTTGGGAATGTGAGGACCCAGCTGCCATGAGCAGCTGGATGCCAACAGCAGCGCCGTTGCGCCTACGACGGCCAACGCGCGCAGCCAACGAACCGGCGACACACAACACCCCTAAGACACGATTTCCATGACCATCGTCCCATGAGATTCGAGTGCGACGGCCTACGGGCGTACAGCCCACACTGCGGCCAGCCGCAGTGTGGTGCTCGAGCATGCGGCCAGCCGCACACTCGCGGGATAGTCAGTCGGCACCGGCACCGTCGGCAGCGTGCATGGTTTCGACTTCAAGGTCGGCCGTTGCGCTATCCACCGGCCAGCAGCTCCGCCATTCTTCTTCAACGATGGAGCCGAGCGGGGCGGCCTCCAGTTCGGCGGGGACGTCGGGCGCGCGACGCTCGGCGGCGATCGCCTTTTCCACGGCGCGCACGGTGTCCATGAACTCCAGCACTGCGGTGCGCAAGGCGTCTTCGGCGTCGACATCGGCGGTCACCGTGACCGTGGTGACGTTCGCCGGCACCAGGTCCGAAGGGAAGCCGGCTTTGGTGACCCTTTGCAGCACCTTGTGCGCCAATGCCAAAGCCGGCTGGCCAGTGGGCACGGTACCCAGAACCGAATTGCGGGGCTTTTCCTGGGCTTTGCGCTCCTCCCATTGCACCAGCTGCTCTTCCAGCGAGATCGACTCTCCGGCAAGCACTCCCGGAGCCCTGTTACCCAGCTTGCGCAGCAACGCGTCGGCGACGTCGTCGATGGTGAACGGGTGCGCCGGTGCGTCCTCGGCGATACGCGCATGGAACAGCACCTGCAGCAGCACGTCGCCGAGCTCATCGCGCAGCGAATCGGCGTCGCCGCTGCGCACCGCGTCGAACAGCTCGTAGGTTTCCTCCAACAGGAAGCGGCGCAGCGAGTCGTGGGTCTGCTTGCTCTCCCAGGGCCCGGCGGTCCGCAGTTTGTCCATCACCGCGACTGCGTCCACCAGCCGCTCGCCCGGCTGCGGGCTGGGCGCAGAGATCAATCGCTCGCCGGCGGCCAACCGCGCCGTCACCGAAGGATGCTCGGGATCGGAGGACAGCAGCACCGCAGCGTCTTCCCCGGTATGGGAAGGGCGCGCCGCCGGCAACGACCACGGCACCGCGATCGGCATCTCCTCGGTGTACTGGACTTCGCCGGAGAGCAGTTCGATAGCTTCCACCGGAACCAGCGACGGCCGTCGCGGGTCAACCAAGATGACAGTCATCGTCGCCCCTCCTCACTACCGGCGAAGGTCATTGTGCGCGCCGCTCGGCCCCCGGCGTCGATTCTCCCGGTTTGCCGACCAGCGCCGCTACCAATTGGCCTACGAACTGCACTAATTCCAAGTCGCGGATGCGGGGCGCACCCACCCCACCGACGCGGGGAATCGGAACCTGCACGGTCGATGTGGTCGCGCGGTAGCCCGCACCCGGATAGCGACGGGCCAACCGTACCTGCGCAGAGTCCGGCAAGGTCAGCGGCGACAGCCGCAGCGTGGCCGCTGAGGCCGTGGACACTTCGGTGATCCCGGCCGAGCGACAGATCAGCCGTAGTCGCGCCACGGCCACCAGCAACTCGGCGGTTTCGGGCAACGCGCCGTAGCGGTCAATCAGCTCGTCAACCACCGAGTCCACCGCAGCGTTGTCGGCCGCCGCGGCCAGCCGGCGATAGCCTTCGAGCCGTAACCGATCGCTGGGGATGTAGTCCGGCGGCAGGTGCGCGTCGACCGGCAGATCGATCCGTACGTCTTTGGGCTCCTCGGGGCTGAGCACGGTCTGCCCGTCGGCCGCGGCGCGGTACGCCGCTCGATACCCTTCTACGGCCTCGGCTATCAGGCGGACATAGAGGTCGAAGCCCACCCCGGCGACGTGCCCGGACTGCTCGGCACCCAGGACGTTGCCGGCACCACGAATTTCCAGGTCCTTCATCGCCACCGCCATGCCGGCGCCCAGGTCGTTGTTCTGGGCGATCGTCGCCAACCGGTCGTAGGCGGTCTCGGTCAGCGGCGTGTGTTGCGGATACAGAAAGTAGGCATAGCCGCGCTCCCGGCTGCGCCCGACCCGGCCGCGCAGCTGGTGTAGCTGAGACAGACCGAAAGTGTCGGCGCGCTCGACGATCAGCGTGTTGGCGTTGGAGATGTCCAGCCCGGTCTCGACGATCGTGGTGCACACCAGGATGTCGAACTCGCGGTTCCAGAATCCCTCCACGGTGGTTTCGAGCAGGTCCTCGCTCATCTGCCCGTGCGCGACGGCGACCTTGGCTTCGGGCACCAGCTCGCGCACCCGCGCCGCCGCGCCGTCGATCGAGCTGACCCGGTTGTGCACGTAGAAAGCCTGCCCGTCGCGCAGCAGTTCCCGGCGCAGCGCCGCGGCGATCTGCTTGTCGTCGTGCGCGCCGACGTAGGTCAGCACCGGGTAGCGCTCCTCGGGCGGGGTCAGGATCGTCGACATCTCGCGAATGCCGGCCAAGCTCATCTCCAGGGTGCGCGGGATCGGGGTGGCGCTCATGGTGAGCACGTCGACATGAGTGCGCAGCGACTTGATGTGCTCCTTGTGTTCGACGCCGAAGCGCTGCTCTTCGTCGACGA
This sequence comes from Mycobacterium sp. TH-M11, assembly GCF_057473725.1. Classification (NCBI taxonomy): domain Bacteria; kingdom Bacillati; phylum Actinomycetota; class Actinomycetes; order Mycobacteriales; family Mycobacteriaceae; genus Mycobacterium; species Mycobacterium sp. TH-M11. The sequence continues at coordinate 3,245 of NZ_JBYCLD010000118.1, forward strand.
CCACCAGGCCGAGGTCTTTCCAGCGCACCCCGGTCTGCAGCAGCCGATGGGTGCCGATCACGATGTCGACCGTGCCGTCGGCCAAACCATCGATGACGGCCCGGGATTCAGCGGGCTCGGTGAATCTCGACAGGCCCTTGATCCGGACCGGGAAACCGGCCATCCGTGCCGTGAATGTCTGCAGATGCTGGTCGGCCAGCAGCGTGGTGGGCACCAGCACCGCAACCTGCTTGCCGTCCTGGACCGCCTTGAACGCAGCCCGGACCGCGATCTCGGTCTTGCCATAGCCGACGTCGCCGCAGATCACCCGGTCCATCGGGACTGGCTTTTCCATGTCCGACTTCACCTCGGTGATCGCGGTGAGCTGGTCGACGGTCTCGGTGAAACCGAATGCGTCTTCCATCTCGGCCTGCCACGGCGTGTCCGGGCCGAACGCGTGCCCCGCGCTGGCCTGCCGCTTGGCGTACAACGCCACCAGTTCGCCGGCGATCTCGCGGACCGCCTTGCGGGCCTTGGTTTTGGTGTTGGCCCAGTCGCTGCCGCCGAGTCGGCTCAGCGACGGCGCCTGCCCGCCGACATAGCGCGACAGCTGATCCAGCGAATCCATTGGCACGTAGAGCTTGTCGGTCACGTTCTGGCCCCGCTTGCTCGAGGCGTATTCCAGCACGAGGTATTCCCGTCGCGCACCGCCGACGGTGCGTTCGGTCATCTCGACGAACCGGCCGATGCCGTGCTGGTCGTGTACGACCAGATCGCCCGCGGTCAGGGCCAGCGGGTCGACGGTGTTGCGGCGTTTCGCCGCGAGCCGTTTGCCGTCGGTGGCGGCGACCCGGTTGCCGGTCAGGTCCGTTTCGGTGACGATCACGAGGCCAGCGCCCGGGAAGACAAGCCCGTCGTGCAGCGGGCCCTTGAGCACGCCGACGACGCCGGGTTTGGGCTCGGCTCCGGGCTCCAACAGCATTGCCGGCGTGTCGGATTCGGCGAGCTGCTCGACGACGCGGTGCGCGGTTCCGGTGCCCGGTGCGACGATCGCGGCGGACCCACCGGTCGCGACGTGCGCGCGCAGCATCGCGAACAGCTCGTCGATGTCACGCTGGTGGCCGCGGGCCGACGGTGACGCACGGATGTCCAGTTCGATCGCCGATTCGTCGGACAGCTGAGACAGCGTCCACCACGGACGCCCGGTTTGACGCGCCGCGTCGCGCACCTCGTCGAGTTCGCGAAATCCCGATCCACCGAGTTGGGCGACGTCGATCGGCGAGTCACCGCCCACCGCGGCCACCGACCATGACGCGTCGAGGAATTCGCGGCCGGTCTTGATCAGGTCGGCCGCCCGGGTTCGGACCTTCTCCGGGTCGCACACCAGTACCGGCGTACCGTCGGCGAACTGATCGGTCAGCAGGGCCAGCGCCCCATCTTCCGCGGGACATAGCACCGAGAGCAGTGCCTCCATGCCGTCGACCGGGATGCCCTCGGCGAGCTTGGCCAGCATGTCGCCGACGCCACCCATGACACCGTGCTCGGGCGGCGGCTGTTGTCCGGCGAGCTCGGCCGCCCGGGCGCGCACGTCGTCGGTCAGCAACAGCTCGCGACAGGGCATCGCGACCAGATGCTCGACGCTGATCTCGGGGATCGACCGCTGGTCGGCCACCGCGAACATCCGCATCTCGCTGACCTCGTCGCCCCAGAACTCCACCCGTACCGGATGCTCGGCGGTCGGTGCGAAAACGTCGAGAATTCCACCGCGGACCGCGAATTCGCCGCGTTTCCCGACCATGTCCACCCGGGTGTAGGCCAGCTCGACCAGTCGGGTGATGACCTCGGAGAAGGCCAGCTCGTCGCCGACGGTCAGCGTCAGGGGCTCGGCGAGGCCGAGCCGGGACGCCATCGGCTGCAGCAGCGAGCGGACGGCGGTGACCACCACCTGCAGCGGCGGACCCAGCCGCGCGTCCTGCGGGTGCGTCAGCCTGCGCAGCAGCATCATCCGGGCGCCCACGGTGTCGACGCCGGGCGAGAGCCGCTCGTGCGGCAGCGTCTCCCAGGACGGGAACATCGCGACCGCGTCACCGAGCACACCGCGCAACTCAGCGGTGAGGTCGTCGGCCTCGCGCCCGGTCGCGGTGACGACCAGCAGCGGCCCATGCCGGGCCAGCGCGCCGGCAACGAACACCCGCGAGCTGGCCGGTCCGACCAACGCCAATTCCGCGGGCCGGTCGGCCGCCAGGTCGATGAGTCGCTTCAGCGTCGGCGTACGCAGCGCCAACTCCACCAGCCCCGATATCGGGGTATCGACAGACTCCGGCCCCGATGCGGTCATGATGCGGCCATTGTATTGGTTACCACCTCATCGATATTGATCCAGCGCCGTCAACGACCCGTCACGGCACGGCATTTGGAGAAACAGCTATTCACCCTGCAGGTGCGGATCGGCTTCCAGATGGGTCAAGCCGTTCCACATCAAGTTGACCAGGTGGGCGGCCACCACTTCTTTCTTGGGCTCCCGGGTGTCGAGCCACCACTGCGCGGTCATCGACACCGATCCGACCAGCGCCTGCGCGTACAGCGGGGCGAGGTCGGAGTCCAGGCCGCGGCGCGCGAAGTCGCCGGCCAGGATCGAGCTGACCTGGTTGACCGCATCGTTGAGCAGGCTGGAGTAGGTGCCCGAGCTGATCGCCGCCGGTGAGTCGCGGATCATGATCCGGAATCCGTCGGTGTGTTCCTCGACATACGTCAGCAGCGCGAGTGCCACCGTCTCGACCCGCACCCGGGATCGGTTGTTGGTCAGCGACGACGTGATGCGGTCCAGCAGCGAGGACATCTCGCGGTCGACGACCACCGCGTACAGGCCTTCTTTGCCGCCGAAGTGCTCGTAGACGACGGGCTTGGAAACGTTGGCGCGAAGCGCGATCTCCTCGATCGAGGTTCCTTCGTAGCCCCGCTCGGCGAACAGCGACCGCGCGATGTCGATGAGTTGATGGCGGCGCTCGCTCCCGGTCATCCTGGTGCGGGGCGCCCTGGTTTCCTTATCCGGCGCGGCCACGCCTCATAGGTTATCCCCCGGTCGCGGTCGGCGATCCGCCCCCACGGTCGTCTAGAGTGGACGCGGTCTTCACCGCCGCTCGCAGCTATCCGTCGTGGTGTAATCGGCAGCACTTCTGATTTTGGTTCAGACAGTTCAGGTTCGAGTCCTGGCGACGGAGCTTCACATCGCAGCACAGCGCCAGCGACGTGCTTGCCAGATGGCCCGACGGGGCATCTGGACTCGAACGCCTTTTCGATGGAGTTATCGGACCCGAGCTGCGACCGCTTCGGAATGTCGAACCGGCGGCGCATCGGATCGCGGAGGGCCGCGCCGACGGACGTTGCGAGACATAGTTGAACTAAGCTCAATACGCCTCGATAAAAGGGGCTTTCACGATTCCTCCGACAACGCCTCTAGACCCTGGGCCGGTTGCGCGTCCCCCAGCGGCGAGGCGCGACTAGGTGGCTCACCCATGACCGAAACGACCGATCGCCGAGCCGTGTCCACACGCCAGCAGATTCTGTGCGCAGCGGCACGCCAGTTTTCACGGTTTCCCTTTCATCAGGTCGGCATTGACCGCGTGCTTGCGGATGCCGAATTCACCAAGGGTGCAATGTATTTCCACTTCAGCGCCAAGCAAGACCTGGCGCTGGCGGTCATCGAGGAAGAGACAACACGATCTTCTCAGGTGGCGGCGGGGCTGCTGGCCCGGAAACTATCCGGCCTGGAGATCGCGATCGACTTGTCCTACCAGCTGGCGGTCCGCGACATCAGCGACGACAGCTGCCGCGCGGCGTTGAATCTGGTCGAGTCGATGGGCCGGGTTGACGACCTGCCGGTGCTGCTGCTGAAGTCCTGGATCGACAGCTTCGCGCTCGCCGTCCGGCGCGCAATCGGCGAGGGCGACATCTTCGACGATTGCGACCCGCACAACGTGGGGCGCCTGCTGGTGTCGATCTACATGGGATTGCGTCAAACCAGTGACCTCGACGAGCCTGAGCGATTTCTTCGCGATCTGGAGCAGACGTGGATACTCGCGCTGCGCGGCATCGTCCGCCCGGAGCGTATCGATTACTTCCATCAGTTCATCAAGCGACGTACGACGATCATGGTCAGCTCCGTGTTGGCTGCAACGGATACGCCTCAAGCCCAAAGTCGGGAAGCCCAAAGTCGGGAAGCCCAAACCCGGGAAGCCCAGACCCGGAGAACCCACACCCGGAGAACCCAAACTCGGGGAAACCAGACTCGAAGAACCCAAACTCGAACAACCCCGACTCAGCCGGCCACCGCAGGTGATCGAGGTTGGTAGCGCCGCACCGCCCGGACTTGCTCGCCGCCGCTTGGCGCACACAACCGGAATTCCGGAGGTAAAGGCGATGGCCCGCCAGGTTCGATCGGAAGCGACCCGACGCAAAATCCTCGACGCCGCCGTCGAGGTCTTCACCGAGGTCGGGTTCGCCGCGGCCGATCGCGGCACGATCATCGAGCGCACCGGGATGACCAAGGGAGCGTTCTATCACCACTTCGATTCGATGGCGTCGCTGGCCTCGGCCATCATCGAAGACGGCGCCAACCTTGTCATCACCAACCTGGCGGCCATGTCGGACCCGTTTTCTCCGGCGCTGGAAAACATCCTGCATGGGACTTTCGTCACTGCAGACCTGTTCGCCACCAACGACGTTGTGCGCACCGCCGAGCAGTTGAGCCTCGCGTTCGGCAAGTTCAACGACATCGCCGGCACGTCCCACCCCGCGGTGATCGAGTCGATAGCCACGCAGACCCGGCGCGCAATCGCCGAGGGCGACATCCGGGCTGACCTCGACCCGCAGGCGGTCAGTGAGGCGATTATCGCAGCGACGTTCGGCGCCCGGATCATGGGTCAGTGGACGGCCGACGGCAGCGATCTCGTTCGGCGGCTCACTCAGATGTGGGGGCTGCTTTTTCCAGCGATCGTCAGCGAAGCGTCGCTGGGCTACTATCGCGAATTCCTGGCCCGCGAGGCGCTGCGCCACCTCGAGCGCACCGACTGAGCCGGCCCGTTCGTTGCCGCTTCCGGCGTTGATGCCTCCGTTTTGCCGCGGGCATGCGGATAATGACACGCTGAGCCGGTGGCGGCGCGCTGCGAGGGAGGGTTGGATGGCCGGGACGACTGAGCACGGCGAGTCGGCCGTCATTGTCCTGGCCGCCGGGGCAGGCACCCGGATGCGGTCCGACATCCCGAAGGTGCTGCACACGCTGGCCGGCCGCAGCATGCTGGCGCACGCGCTGCATGCGATCACCAAGATGGCGCCGCAACATCTGGTGGTGGTGCTCGGCCACGATCACGAACGCATCGAGCGGTCCATCGGTGAACTGACCGAAACGCTTGGCCGCCCGATCGATGTGGCCCTGCAGGACCAACAGCTCGGCACCGGCCACGCGGTGCTGTGCGGCCTGACCGCGTTGCCCGACGACTTCCGTGGCGTCGTGGTTGTCACCGCCGGCGACGTCCCGCTGCTCGGCGCCGACACTCTGGCCGACCTGGTGAGCAGCCACAACGCGTGCGGCGCGGCCGTCACCGTGCTGACCACCACGCTGGCCGACCCGACCGGTTACGGCCGCGCCCTGCGCACGCAGGACAACGAGGTGATCGCGATCGTCGAGCAGGCCGACGCGACGCCCTCCCAGCTCCAGATCCGCGAGGTCAACGCCGGTGTCTACGCCTTCGACATCGCGGCGCTGCGCTCTGCGTTGAGCCGGCTGTCGGCCGACAACGCCCAACAAGAGCTATACCTGACCGACGTGATCGCGATCGTCCGGCAGGACGGGCAGGTGGTGCAGGCGCGCCACGTCGACGACAGCGCGCTGGTGGCCGGTGTCAACAACCGGGTGCAGCTGGCCGACCTGGCCGCCGAACTCAACCGTCGTATCGTGACGGCCCATCAGCTGGCCGGCGTCACCGTCGTCGATCCCGCGACGACGTGGGTCGACGTCGACGTGAGCATCGGCCGCGACACGATCATCCAACCCGGAACGCAGCTACTCGGCGGCACCCGCGTCGGCAGGCGCTGCGTCATCGGACCCGACAGCACGCTGACCGACGTCACCGTTGGCGACGGCGCGTCAGTGGTGCGCACCCACGGCACCGACGCCGCGATCGGCGCCGGCGCCGTCGTCGGCCCGTTCACCTACCTGCGGCCCGGCACCACCTTGGGCGCCGACGGCAAGCTGGGCGCCTTCGTCGAGACCAAGAACGCCACCATCGGCACCGGCACCAAAGTTCCGCACCTGACCTACGTCGGCGATGCCGACATCGGTGAGCACAGCAACATCGGCGCTTCCAGCGTCTTCGTCAACTACGACGGCACGTCCAAACAGCGCACGACGGTAGGCTCGCACGTCCGCACCGGCTCCGACACCATGTTCATCGCGCCGGTCGCCGTCGGCGACGGTGCCTACACCGGAGCCGGCACGGTGGTGCGGGAGAATGTGCCACCGGGCGCGCTGGCGGTGTCCGGCGGCAAGCAGCGCAACATCGAAGGCTGGGTCGAACGCAAGCGGCCCGGCAGCGCCGCCGCTCGTGCCGCCGAGCAGGCACGACAAGCGCCCGACGAGCCGACGTGACGCCAGGGGCGCTGCAGCCGGCCGGCGTTTCGCTACCTAATATTCCCAAGACAGTCATCCGATCCAAAGCAGTGAGGGCGGCACGTGAGCAACGACTGGACCGATAACCGCAAGAACCTGATGCTCTTCTCCGGCCGCGCGCATCCGGAGCTGGCCGAGCAGGTCGCCAAGGAACTCGACACCCACGTGACCGCGCAGACGGCCCGCGAGTTCGCCAACGGCGAGATCTTCGTCCGCTTCAACGAGTCGGTGCGTGGCTGCGACGCGTTCGTGCTGCAGTCGGCCCCGGCGCCGGTGAACGACTGGCTGATGGAATCGCTGATCATGATCGACGCGCTCAAACGGGGCAGCGCCAAGCGGATCACCGCGGTCTTGCCGTTCTACCCGTATGCACGCCAGGACAAGAAGCACCGCGGCCGCGAACCGATCTCGGCGCGACTGGTCGCCGACCTGCTCAAGACCGCCGGTGCCGACCGGATCGTGACCGTAGACCTGCACACCGACCAGATCCAGGGATTCTTCGACGGGCCGGTCGACCACATGCGCGGGCAGAACCTGCTCACCGGCTACATCGGGGACAACTACCCGGACGGCAACATGGTCGTGGTCTCACCCGACTCCGGGCGGGTGCGCATCGCCGAGAAGTGGGCCGACGCGCTGGGTGGCGTGCCGCTGGCGTTCATCCACAAGACCCGCGATCCGCGGGTGCCTAACCAGGTGGTGTCCAACCGCGTGGTGGGTGAGGTCGCCGGGAAAACCTGCGTGCTGATCGACGACATGATCGACACCGGTGGCACCATCGCCGGCGCGGTGAAGCTGCTTCGCGACGACGGCGCCAAGGACGTGGTCATCGCGGCCACCCATGGCGTCCTATCCGACCCGGCGGCCGAACGGCTGGCGGCGTGCGGCGCTCGCGAGGTGATCGTCACCAACACCCTGCCGATCGGCGAGGAGAAGCGCTTCCCGCAATTGACCGTCCTGTCCATCGCCCCGCTGCTGGCCAGCACCATCCGCGCGGTATTCGAAAACGGTTCGGTCACAGGGCTATTCGATGGGGACGCTTAGATGGCCCAGCAGCCCGTCCTGATCGAGCGGCCGTTTGTCGTCACGCCGAAAGGTACCCGACTGGCCCGCCCGGTCGACACGGTCCGCGAAATCCTGTGAGACGCCGGGTACGGATCGCCGCGACACTGGCGGCCTTTGCCGTTTCCGTTATCGGATGCGGGCCGAAAAACCCTGATTACCAGTCGATTTGGTCAACGACACCGACGACCACCAGCGCAGTGCCCAACGAAAAGCCAGTGCCCTTTTCGCAGTACCTGGAAAGCAACGGGGTGTCCGGTTCGCCGATCGCGCCCGATCAGGTGCCCGACTTGACCGTGTCGATACCGATCCCCGCAGGCTGGCAGAAAATCAACCGGGCCAACATCCCGCAGACCACGGAGTTGATCGCCAAAGCCGACAGCTTTCCCAATGCCATGCTGATCGTGTTCAAAATGGGCGGCGCTTTCGACGCCAAAGAATTGGTCAAGCACGGCAACGACGATGCCCGGCTCGCCCAGAACTTCAAGCAGCTGGAGTCGTCCGATGCCGACTTTCACGGCTTCCCGTCGTCGATGATCGAGGGCAGCTACAACCTCGGCGACCAACGGCTGCACACCATCAACCGGATCGTGATCGCACACGGTCCCGGTGAAGACCCGGACAGGTATCTGATCCAGCTTGCGGTCACCAGCCTGGCCGACAAGGCGGTCGCCGACGCCGTCGACATCGAGACCATCATCCGCGGCTTCACCGTCGCGGCCAAATAACGCGCCCGCGTTAGTGTGAGTGCCATGACGTCGTGGACCGCCGCAGACCTGCCCTCTTTCGCCGGACGCACCGCCATCGTCACCGGAGCCAATAGTGGACTGGGCGCGGTGACCGCCCGCGAACTGGCCCGGGCCGGTGCGCAGGTGATCCTGGCCGTCCGCAACCCCGGCCGGGGTGAGGCCGCCGCCCGGGAGATGACCGGCGACGTCGAAGTGCGCCAACTCGACCTGCAGGACCTGGCGTCGGTGCGGCAATTCGCCGGCGGGGTCTCTGAAGTCGACATCCTGGTGAACAACGCCGGCATCATGGCCATCCCACACGCCGTCACCGCCGACGGGTTCGAGAGCCAGATCGGCACCAACCACCTCGGCCACTTCGCGCTGACCAACCTGCTGTTGCCGAAGATCACCGACCGGGTCGTGACGGTGTCCTCGCTGATGCACTACATGGGTTACATCAGCCTGCGGGACCTGAACTGGACGGCGCGGCCCTACTCGGCGTGGATAGCCTACGGCCAGTCAAAACTCGCCAACCTGCTGTTCACCACCGAGCTGCAGCGGCGACTGCACGCGGCCGGCTCATCGGTGCGGGCAGTGGCCGCCCACCCCGGGTACTCGCACACCAACCTGCAGGGGCACTCCGGCCACCGGCTCGGTGACGCACTGATGTCGATCGGCAACCGATTGGCCACCGACGCCGACTTCGGCGCCCGCCAGACGCTCTACGCCGTGTCCCAGGACGTGCCGGGTAACAGCTTCATCGGACCGGCGTTCGGCATGTTCGGGCGCAGCAAGCCGGTGGGCCGTAGCCCGCTGGCCAAACGCGATGCGACGGCCGCGGCGTTGTGGGAGCTGTCCGAGCAGCTGACGAACACCAAATTTCCGCTCTGAACCGCTGATGCGCTAGCCTGACCAGGCGTCACGGCGAGGGTGGCTTGTGCAAGCCGCCGTTATCGACGGGGACCGACTCAGAAGTCGCGATCCTGGCCGTGCCCCGGAATCTCACACAGGAGCGACATCATGGCTAGAGCCGCAAACAAAATCGCCGCCTCGGTACGGGCCGAAACCGGCAAGGGCGCCTCTCGGCGGGCACGGCGCAAGGGCAGGATCCCGGCGGTGCTCTACGGCCACGGTGCCGACCCGCAGCACCTGGAACTGCCCGGGAAAGAATTCGCCGCGGTTCTGCGTCACTCTGGCACCAACGCGGTGCTGACCCTCGACATCGAGGGGACCGAACAGTTCGCCCTGACCAAGGCGCTCGACATCCACCCGATCCGGCGCAGCATCACCCACGCTGACCTGCTGGTGGTCCGTCGCGGCGAGAAGGTCACCGTCGAGGTCGCCGTCGAGATCGTCGGCGACGCGGTGCCCGGCACCCTGGTCACCCAGGAGACCAACACCATCGAGATCGAAGCCGACGCCATGGCGATCCCGCAGTCGGTGACTGTGTCGGTTGAGGGCGTCGAACCGGGCACCCAGTTCACCGCGGGACAGATCGAATTGCCGCCGGGTGTGAGCCTGATCGCCGACCCCGAACTGCTGGTGGTCAACGTGGTCAACGCGCCGACCGCCGAGGAGCTGGAGAGCGAAGGCGGCGGCGACGCCGGCGAGCAGCCCGCCGGCGGGGCTGCCGACGGTGAGGGCGAGGCGGCCGAAGCCGAGTCCGGCTCCGAATAGTTCGTGGCGCAACCACGATTGGTGGTCGGTTTGGGCAACCCCGGGCCGAGCTACGCGCAGACGCGGCACAACCTGGGCTTCATGGTGGCCGACCGGCTCGCCGTGCGACTTGGCTCGAACTTCAAGGTTCACAAGCGCTCCGGCGCAGAGGTGGCCACCGGCCGGCTCGGCGGCCATTCGATCGTGTTGGCCAAGCCGCGGTGCTACATGAACGAGTCCGGGCGCCAAGTGGGTCCGCTGGCCAAGTTCTACTCGGTGCCGGCAGCTGACGTCGTCATCATCCACGACGAACTCGACATCGAATTCGGCCAGATCCGGTTGAAGCTCGGTGGCGGCGAAGGTGGCCACAACGGGTTGCGCTCGGTGGCAAACGCGCTCGGCACCAGAGACTTTCAGCGGGTTCGGATCGGCATCGGGCGCCCGCCCGGACGCAAAGACCCGGCGGCGTTCGTGCTGGAAACCTTTACCGCCACCGAGCGTGCGCAGGTGCCGACGGTCTGCGAGCAGGCGGCCGACGCGACCGAGTTACTGATCGAACTCGGCCTCGAACCGGCGCAGAACCGGGTGCACGCCTGGTAGCCGCTCCGGGCTAGGTGAGGGCGGCTAGGTGACCAGGGTCACGGAGTTTGCCCGGCGCAGCTTGCCCGACGACGTCTTCGGAATGGTGCCGGGGCCGAGCACAACGACGTTGCGCGGCCGCACGTCGACCTCGGTGACGACCTCGTGGGCCACCTGGTGCTCGATGCGGCGCACCTCGACAGGGTCCTGGTAGGCATTGGATTCCACCGCGACGGCGAAAGTTTCGCGCGAATGCCCCGCGTCCAGCCGGACCGCCACGGCGCAGCCGGTGCGCACACCCTCGACACGGCCGGCGGCCCGCTCGATGTCGGTCGGGTAGATGTTGCGCCCGGCCATGATGATGACGTCCTTCACGCGGCCGCACACCACGATGTGACCGTTTTCCATCAGATAGCCCAGGTCGCCGGTGTCATACCAGCCGTGCTCGTCCTGGGCGGGCAGGAACCCGCCCATGGTGAGGTAGCCCGGCGTCACACATTCGCCGCGCAACTCGATGACGCCGACGCCACGAGGGGGCATCACCTCACCGTTCTCGTCGACGATGCGGGCCTCAAGATCCTTGAGTAGCGGACCCAGCGATGCCAGCCGCCGGGTGTTGCCCTTGCTGGACGGCACCGCGCGGCGCAGCGCGGCCAGCAGGTCGGCGTCGACCTCGTCGACCACCAGACCGGCGTTGCACTCGGAAAACGACACCGCGAGCGTCGTCTCTGCCATGCCGTAGGCGGGCAGGATCGCCGACGGCTTCAGCCCGAAGGCCTTACCCGCATCCAGCAGGTCCTCGACGTCGGCGGGGTCGACGGGCTCGGCGCCGGACAGCGCGAACCGCAGCGTCGACAGGTCGTACTGGCCGGGCTCGGCCTGCTTGCGCAGCCGCTTGGCGAACAACGCGTAGGCGAAGTTGGGCGCCGCGGTCATGGTGCCCTTGTACTTGTCGATCAGCTTGGCCCACAGCAAGGTGTCGCGCAGAAAGTCCATCGGCGTCACCTTGACCAACTCGGCGCCGAAGTACATCGGGATGGTCAAGAAGCCGACCATGCCCATGTCGTGGAAGCAGGGCAGCCAGCTGACCATGACGTCGTTGTCGACGTCGTATTCAGCGCCGATGAACATGGCCTCGGCGTTGGAGTAGATGTTGCGGTGGGTGATCTGGACCGCCTTCGGAGACCCGGTGGACCCGGACGTCAGCTGCATCAGCGCCAGGTCGTCTTCACTGGTCTCGACCGGGTCGATCGGCTCACCCTCGAGCAGGTCGCCGACCGTGAGCACCTTGATGCCCTTTTCCTCCAGCACCGGGATGGCGACCAGGAACGGCTCGGCGACGATCACCGCGCTGGCCTCGATCATCGCGATCACGTTCATGGTGTCCTCGGCCCACACGGCGAGGTCGGTGCGCGGGGTGGGTTGGTGCAGCATCGTCAGGCTGGCGCCGCGCATCCACAGGGCCTGCGCGGTCGGGGCGATCTCGACCGGGAATCCGGCCAGCACGCCGACTGCGTCACCGTGTCCGATACCGGCCGCGGCCAGTCCGCCGGCGATACGGCGCGCCCGTTCGTGCACCTCGAGCCAGGTGTGCCGGACCGGCTCATACG
>NZ_JBYCLD010000119.1:0-3600 GCF_057473725.1 Mycobacterium sp. TH-M11
ACAAGGTGGACGCCGCAGTGGCAGAAGCCAAGACGGCACTGGAAGGCACCGACATCGGCGCCATCAAGACTGCGATGGAGAAGCTGGGCCAGGAGTCGCAGGCTCTCGGTCAGGCCATCTACGAGGCGACGCAGTCCGAGCAAGCCGCCGGTGGCGGTGAGTCCTCCGGTGCGGGCGGTGCCGACGATGTTGTCGACGCGGAGGTGGTCGAGGATGACCAGGAGGGCCAGTGAGCGAAGGTAATCCAGAAGAACCGGTAACCGTCACCGACAAGCGGCGGATCGATCCCGAGACCGGCGAAGTACGTCACGTTGCTTCGGGTGTCGCCCCTTCGGGGGCGGCACCGGCCGGCCAGGAGACTGCCAGCGACGAGAAAGTCGCCGAGTTGACCGCTGACCTCCAACGGGTGCAGGCCGACTTCGCCAACTACCGCAAGCGGGCCTTGCGCGACCAGGAGGCAAGCGCAGAGCGGGCGAAAGCCACCGTGGTGAACCAATTGCTGGGCGTGCTCGACGATCTCGAGCGCGCGCGCAGTCACGGAGATCTGGAGTCGAGCCCGCTGAAGTCGGTGGCCGACAAACTGGTCGGTGCGCTGTCCGGTGTCGGGTTGACCGCTTTTGGCGCCGAGGGTGACGACTTCGACCCCGCGCTGCACGAGGCCGTCCAACACGACGGTGACGGCGGCCAAGGCTCCAAGCCGGTGATCGGCAACGTGATGCGGCAGGGCTACAAACTCGGCGAGCAGGTGCTGCGGCACGCGCTGGTCGGGGTGGTCGACACCGTCGCGGATGACTCGCCGACCAACACTCCCGATAACGAAGCGCACGAGGGTGAACAGAACGCAGAATCAGAACCGTCGGAGAAATAGCGACGGCATTACTCGAGGAAGGCGGAGGAGGTGACGCGCCATGGCTCAACGTGAATGGGTCGAGAAGGACTTCTACAAGGAGCTGGGCGTCTCCTCTGACGCCAGCGCCAAAGAGATCAAGTCGGCGTACCGCAAACTGGCGTCTGACCTGCATCCGGACAAAAATCCGGACGGGGCCGAACGATTCAAGGCGGTTTCCGAGGCCTACAGCGTGCTGTCCGACGACTCGAAGCGCAAAGAGTACGACGAAACCCGTCGGCTGTTCGCCGGTGGTGGATTCGGTCGGCGCTTCAACGGCGGCGGCGCCGGCGACTTTGCCGGTGGTTTCGGCGGAGACGGCGCCGAGTTCAACCTCAACGACCTGTTCGACGCCGCCGGCCGCAGCGGCGGCAGCAACATCGGCGACCTGTTCGGCGGGCTGTTCGGCCGTGGCGCTGCGCCGCGGCCCAGCCGGCCGCGTCGTGGCAACGACCTGGAAACCGAAACCGAACTGGACTTCCTGGAAGCCACCAAAGGCGTCGCGATGCCGCTGCGGCTGACCAGTCCGGCGCCGTGCACCAACTGCCATGGCAGTGGCGCGCGGCCGGGCACCAGCCCGAAAGTCTGCCCCAGCTGTAACGGAGCGGGCGTCATCAACCGCAACCAAGGCGCTTTCGGGTTTTCCGAGCCGTGTGCCGAATGCCGGGGCAGTGGATCGATCATCGAGCACCCCTGCGACGAGTGCAAGGGAACCGGTGTCACCACCCGAAGCCGCACCATCAACGTCCGGATCCCACCGGGCGTGGAAGACGGGCAGCGGATCCGCCTGGCCGGCCAGGGCGAAGCCGGGCTGCGTGGCGCTCCGTCGGGTGACCTCTACGTCACCGTGCATGTGCGCCCCGACAAGGTGTTCTCCCGAGACGGTGACGACCTCACCGTCACCGTACCGGTCGCATTCAGTGAATTAGCGCTGGGTACAACGCTTTCCGTGCCTACGCTAGACGGTAAGGTCGGTGTCCGGGTGCCCAAGGGAACCGCCGACGGACGGATCCTGCGGGTCCGCGGGCGCGGGGTGCCCAAGCGTTCCGGCGGCCAGGGTGACCTTCTGGTCACCGTGAAGGTTGCCGTGCCGCCGAACCTGGACGGCGCCGCGAAAGAAGCACTCGAAACCTATGCGGCCGCGGAGCGTTCCAGTGGCTTCGACCCCCGGGCCGGGTGGGCGGGTAATCGCTGATGGCCAAGAAGGACGAAGCCCGAACGTTTTTGATCTCGGTGGCCGCTGAGCTGGCCGGAATGCATGCTCAGACACTGCGTACCTACGACCGGCTTGGACTGGTTAGCCCGAGTCGCAGTTCCGGTGGGGGGCGCCGCTATTCGCAACATGACGTCGACCTGCTCCGCGAGGTGCAACGGCTGTCTCAGGACGAAGGTGTCAACCTGGCTGGGATCAAACGGATTATCGAGTTGACCAATCAGGTCGAGGCCCTGCAATCCCGCTTGAAGGAGATGTCGACGGAGATCGAGATGCTTTCGCGCAACCAGCGTCGAGAAATCGCGGTGGTGCCCAAGAGCACCGCCGTGGTGGTCTGGAAACCGCGCCGCTGACCCCTACGTGCGATCGGTTCTCACACCCGGATCGAGAACTGGGCGATGCCCCAGTCGCGGGGCTGGGCTGACGGATAACCGCCTCGCCGTAACGCATCGGTAGGGGCGGTCATCGGCTCGAAACACACGACGCTTTCGCCGGGGGGCGCGAAGATCTGTGCCGCTGAATAACCCTCTTCGAAATGGACCTCGATGCGGCGGTCGCTGCCGGCGACCGCGAATACCGAGCCGTCGGCGACCTGGTCGTATCCGTCATCAAAAATTCTGTCGCCCAACGGTTCACGCAGGGCGGGCTGGACAACCGCGTCACCGGTGGGTAGACCCTTGGCATTAAGCGTCAGATGCCGCATCGCCGGCGTCTCGATCACCCACTGATCGCGCGGCACGCCGGGTAGCTGAAGGTAGGGATGAAAGCCGAAGCACAGCGGCACCGCGGATGCGCCGGTCGGGGTGACGGCAACGCGCAGCCGCAAGATTCGGCCGAACAGCACGATTTTCAGCGACAGCCGGTGCGGAAACGGGAAGCTGGCCAGCAGTTCCTCATCGGTGGTGAAGTCGACCTCGCCGGTGAGTTCATGACCCGATTCGTGCGTCACCCGCCAGTTCGGGAAGGCGGCGAGCACGCCGTGGATCGGCAGCCCGTTGGGATCGGTTCGCACCCCGTATTCGCCGTCGGTCAGCGTGATCCTCTTGC
This sequence comes from Mycobacterium sp. TH-M11, assembly GCF_057473725.1. Lineage (NCBI taxonomy): Bacteria > Bacillati > Actinomycetota > Actinomycetes > Mycobacteriales > Mycobacteriaceae > Mycobacterium > Mycobacterium sp. TH-M11. The sequence goes on from NZ_JBYCLD010000119.1 coordinate 3,147, forward strand.
CTTCGGCCTCGTAGGTGTTGGCGCCCAAGCGATTTGCCCACGGGTACAACAGCGGAATGCCCATTGTTTTACCGTCGGCCACGTATGCGTCCAGCCCGCGGCGTTGTCCGAGTAGTTCGACGCCGGAGTCGGTCAGCGAAATTCCGATCATGCCGGCTTCCGGGACGAACCGGGCCTTGACTTCCGATGTCGGGTCGCTCAGCGTGACGATGTCCACAGCCCGAGCCTATGTCACGTCAGCCCGCGCAGCCATCTGCCTAGCGGGACAACGGGTCATGCGCAATACGCTCCGGTGGCGCACCTTTGGCGATCAGTGCATCTTTGGTGGCACGCACCATCTTCGGCCCGCCGGAGATCAAGATCTGGCGGTCGCCCCAATTGCCGTATCGGGTGACCACGTCCATCAGCCTGCCGGTCTGGCGCAGATGCAGGCCGCGCGGCGGCGTCACGTCGG
>NZ_JBYCLD010000120.1:0-10400 GCF_057473725.1 Mycobacterium sp. TH-M11
TCGCTGAGGCGCAGGGCGCACCGGCGGATATCGGCGGCTACTACCTACTCGACGACGCCAAGGTCACCGCAGTCATGCGGCCGAGCAAGACGTTCAACGAGGCGCTGGCGGCTGCGCGGGGCTGATTCAGTCCACCAGGCCGCGCAGCGTCTCGATCAGCTTGACGCGCTCGTGGGCGGTGGCGGCGACTGGCACCACGTTCAGCGTCGTCACCCCGGCCTCGCGGAACGCGGCGATCCGTTCCTTGACGAACCCGGGTGTGCCGATCAGCGAGACGTCGCGCACCAGGTCGTCGGGTACCGCCTTGGCGGCTGCTTCCTTGTCGCCGGCCAGGTAGAGCTCCTGGATCCGGTCTGCTTGCGGTCCGTAGCCGTACCGGGTGGCCAGCGTGTGGTAGAAGTTCTTGCCCTTGGCGCCCATGCCGCCGATGTAGAGCGCCAGATGTGGCTTGACGATTTCCCTCAGCGGCTCGACGTTGTCGCCGATCGCCAGGGTCGGCCCGGCGAAGACCTCGAGGTCGCCCAGCGCGGGGTCGCGCTTGGCCTGGCCGGCCGCAATCGACTTGCCCCAGACATCCTGCGCCTTCTCCGGCAGGAAGAAGATGGGCTGCCAACCTTCGGCGAGCTCAGCGGCCAGCTCGACGTTCTTCGGTCCCAGTGCCGCGATCAATATCGGGATACGTTCCCGCACAGGCTTATTGATGAGCTTCAACGACTTGCCCAGGCCGGTGCCCTTGCCGGCGGGCAGCGGGATCTCGTAGTGCTCGCCCTGATACTGCAGCTTCTCCCGCCGCCACACCTGGCGGCAGATCTCGATGACCTCGCGGGTGCGCGCGATCGGAGCGTCATAGCGAACGCCGTGGAAACCCTCGATGACCTGCGGGCCGGAGGCGCCCAGGCCCAGGGTGTATCGGCCGTCGGAGACGTAGTCCAGACCGGCTGCGGTCATCGCGGTCAGCGTGGGCGTGCGGGTGTATAGCTGCAGGATTCCCGACGCCAGCTCGACGCGGTCGGTGCTGGCGGCCAGGTAGCCCAGTGCGCTCACCGCGTCGAACGAGTACGCCTCGGGGACAAAGACGATGTCGAGGCCGGCGCGTTCGAGGTCGGCGACCTCGGCGGCCACCTCCTTGAAGCCGCCCGCGTAGTTGATTCCTAGTCCGATTCGCATGCCTGGCTGCTCCCTATGGCTCTAAGTGAACTGGTTGGCCAGTTCGACGGCTTCGGACTGGATTCGCGGAAACTGTGCGGCCATCGCTTCGGACAACGCCTTCGCACCGGAGAGCGGTCGCACCATCACCTTAAAGTCATCGATCAGGCCGTCGTCGTTGACGTGGATGAAATCGCAGCCGTTGACCGTCACGCCGGGCGCGCCCGCGATGCCCGCCTCGAACTCGAGCGCGTGGTTGTCGCCTTCGTGGATCTCGCGGACATAGCGAAAGTTCTCGAACACCCGCAGTACACCACGCAGGATCGCCGCGGTGATCGGCTTGCCGACGTAAGGCTTGAACGCCACCGGGCTGGTGAACACGACATCGTCGGCGAGCAGGGCCGCGATGGCCGCCTCGTCGTGCTCTTCGACCGCCTTGCGGAAGGGATGCATCGGAGACCTCGAATGCTCAATTGGTTGGGTAAGTGTGCTCGACGATAGAGCGTTCGATGGGCCGCCCGTCGTGCCGGTGATCGCCCAGCTAGCTGGCCGGCGGGTCGACCGCGTGCGGGCGCTCGATGTGCTCGGACAAGAAATCTGCGATCACCGCGGTGACTCGGGCCGGTGCCTCGAACATCGGGATGTGCCCGACGCCGTCGAGTTCGGTGATTCGGGTTCCGGGGGGCAACTGGGCCTGAAAGTAGCGGTGCGAGCGCGGCGCGGGAAACACGCGGTCCTTCTGGCAGAGCACCAAATGTGCGGGTACCGCGGTCTGGGCCAGTTCGAGCAGTCCCGGCTGCAGCAGCGACTTGACCAGCAGCTGGAAGTAGGCCGGGCAGTGCGCCACGTCGTCGACGATGGCCGCCAGTTGTTCGTCGGTCACACCGTCGGGTGTCCCGCTGATCGGCAGCGTGGCCAGTTGCCGGGTGAATGGGATGCCTAGCGCCCTGGGCCCCAGTAACCGGGCGAACACCCAGAACGGCATGCCCGACACGAACTTCGCGATCACCTCGAACTTGGCCGGGGCCCAGCGGGTCCATCCGCCGGCGGGGGCGATACCGGTGACGGTGCGGGCCCGTCCGCGGCGCTCCAGCTCGAACGCCACCCAGCCACCGAGCGAGTTGCCGACGATATGGGCGGTTTCCCAACCCAATTGGTCCAGCTGTCGCTCGACGTGGTCGGCCAGCACCGCCGAGCTCAGAAACCAGGTGCCGGGCTTGGGGCCGCCGTGGTGGCCCGCCATCGTCGGAGCGAATACCTCGTAAGAGCCGGTGGCAGCCAGTTGCTGGGCGACGTCGTTCCAGACCAGCTGCGAGATCAAGAACGGATGCAGAAGTAGGACCGGTTCGCCGGAGCCGAGATGAATGGGCGCGCGGTTGGTCATGCAGCGACAGTAAAGGCGATACCGGCGGTACTGCAAGAAGTGCCGGTCGTGGCGTGAAAAGATTGGACCACCATGACTACCGCCTCTCGATCCAGCCGGGTTTTCTCCGGTGTGCAGCCCACCTCCGATTCGCTCCATCTCGGAAATGCGCTGGGTGCCGTCAGCCAGTGGGCTCAGATGCAGGACGACCACGACGCGTTCTTCTGCGTCGTCGATCTGCATGCCATCACGATTCCGCAGGATCCGGAGACGTTGCGGCGTCGCACCCTGGTCACCGCCGCCCAATATCTGGCACTGGGCGTCGACCCGGCCCGCAGCACGATCTTCGTGCAGAGCCACGTCCCGGCCCACGCGCAGTTGGCCTGGGTGCTCGGCTGTTTCACCGGGTTCGGTCAGGCGTCCCGGATGACCCAGTTCAAGGACAAGTCGACGCGTCAGGGCAGTGACGCCACGACTGTGGGTCTGTTCACCTATCCGGTGCTGCAGGCCGCCGATGTGCTGGCCTACGACGCCGAGTTGGTGCCGGTCGGCGAAGACCAACGGCAGCACCTGGAGTTGGCCCGCGACATCGCGCAGCGGTTCAACAGTCGTTACCCGGACACGTTCGTCGTTCCCGAGGTTCTGATTCCCAAGGCCACCGCCAAAATCTACGACCTGCAGGACCCGTCGTCGAAGATGAGCAAGTCCGCGGCCACTGATGCGGGTCTGATCAGCCTCCTTGACGCGCCGGCGTTGTCGGCCAAGAAGATTCGTTCCGCGGTGACTGACAGCGAGCGGGAGATTCGCTACGACCCGGAGACCAAAGCCGGCATCTCGAACCTGCTGACCATTCAGTCCGCGGTCACCGGCGTCGACATCGGCAAGCTGGTCGACAGTTACGCCGGTCGCGGTTACGGCGACCTGAAGAAGGACACCGCGGAAGCCGTCGTCGAGTTCGTGACCCCGATCAAGACCCGGGTCGACGAATTGCTTTCCGAACCAACCGAATTAGAGGCAGTGTTGGCCGCAGGCGCGGCACGGGCCGAGGGCGTCGCCGCAAAGACGGTCGACCGGGTCTATGACCGGCTCGGGTTCCTGCCGAGACGTCCCTAGCGGGTTGTCGTGAGCGATCCGGCCAAGCCAGGGATTCTCGATCGACTGCGGGCCCGGTACGCATGGTTCGACCACGCGATGCGGGCCAACGACTGGTTCGACGACTGCCGGGGCAATTTCTTCGCGGCCGGTCTGACCTACTACACGATTTTCGCGTTGTTTCCCTTGCTGATGGTCGGTTTCAGCGCCGCCGGGTTCCTGCTCTCGCGCCGGCCCGATGTGCTGCAAGCCATCGACAACAAGGTCAGGCACGCGGTGCCCGGTGCCCTGGGGCAGCAGATGCTCGATCTGATGAATTCGGCGATCCAAGCGCGGGCGTCGGTCGGGGTGATCGGTTTGGCCGTCGCGGTGTGGGTGGGGCTGAACTGGATGAGCAATCTGCGGGTCGCGCTGACCGAAATGTGGCGCCAGACCGACGGTTCGCGCGGATACCTGCGCACCAAGATCTCCGATCTGGGGGCGATGGTGTCGTCGTTCGTCGCGATCTTCGCGATGCTGGCACTCGGCGCGTTGGCGGGTGCGGCGCCGATGGCCCGGCTGTTGCACCTCGTGGGTCTGCATGAGCTGCCGGTGTTGGACGCGGTCCTGCGCGCCGCGTCGGTGGTGGTGTCATTTCTGTTGTCGTGGTTGGTGTTCAGCTGGATGATCGCTCGGCTGCCGCGAGAGCCGGTCAACTTTCGTAGTTCGGTTCGGGCGGCGTTGCTCGCCGCGATCGGCTTTGAGCTGTTCAAGGTGGTGGGGACCATCTACCTGAGGTCGGTGCTGCGCAGTCCGGCCGGCGCCACCTTCGGTCCGGTGCTGGGGCTGATGGTGTTCGCCTACATCACCGCGCGGCTGCTGCTTTTTGCGACGGCGTGGGCGGCGACATCGAATGGCCAACTGCCGGTGGATCGCGAAGAGCCGGCGCCCGAAGTACCCGAGATCGCGGTGAACATCCCCAAGTTGCCGCCGGCCGACGGCCTCAAGGTGCGGCAGGCAATGACCGCTGTGGTGGTGGGCGCCGTTGGCGCACTCGGACTTTCGCGTCTGAACCGCCGCGACAAGGAGGACTAGCCGACCAGCTTCAGCCCGGCGATGCAGCCGACGAGACCGGCCATCAGCACCACCTTGACCGGCGAGGCGGTCTCTTCACCGGTCAGCATCGCGTACCCGACGGTGAGCACCGCGCCGATGCCGACCCAGACTGCGTAGCTGGTCCCGGTCGGCAGGGTGCGCATCGCCAACGCCAGCCCGGCCATCGAAAACAGCAGTGAAACACCGAAAATCAGCGAAGGGATCAGTCGGGAAAACCCGTCCGATCGATCCATCGCGGTGGCCCACACCGCCTCGAGAACACCCGACGCCACCAAGATCAGCCACGCCATCGCACGCCTCTTCTCAACCTTCGCCGACCCATTCGCCCCCCGACATCACCCGGCATTTCGTGTAATCCGGCCCCAGCAGAACAAGATTGGCGTCCCCGCCCACCCGCACAGCGCCGGCCCGCTCCAGCCCGAGCACCCGGGCCGGCGTCGTCGACGTCATCCGTACCGCCGCGATCAGCGCCGCGTCGCGGTCGGTGCCGAGGCGGGCGGCCACGCCGAAGATTCGATCCATGGTCGCGGTGCTCCCGGCGATCGTCGAGGTGCCGCGCACCCGCGCGATGCCGTCGAGCACCTCAACAGCGACCGAGCCCAGCCGATATCGACCGTCGCTCGCGCCGGCCGCGGCGATGGCGTCGGTGACCAGCGCGACCCGGCCGGCGCCCGCGGCCTGAACCGTCGTGTGCATCACCGCGGGGTGAATGTGGACGCCGTCGGCGATCAACTCCACCGTTACCCGGGGATCCTCCAGCAGTGCCGCAACGGGACCCGGTTCGCGGTGGCGCAACGGCCGCATGGCGTTGAACAGATGCGTGCCGACGGTGGCGCCCAGTCCGATCGCGTGCCGGGTCTGCTCGTAAGTTGCATCCGTATGGCCCAGCGCCACAACTACTCCGGCGCCGATCAGGCGGGTGATCGCGTCGTCGCTGCCGCGGCGCTCGGGTGCCAGAGTGACCATCCTGATCGCCCCGTCGCCAGCGGTCAGCAGCGCGTCGACCTCGGCCGGTGTGGCGTCACGCAGCGCGGTGCGGTCGTGGGCCCCGCAGTGCGCGCTGCTCAGCCACGGCCCCTCCAGATGAATGCCGGCGATCACGCCGTCGCGGGTCGCGGCGGCGAGCCTGCGCACCGCCGCCAACAGATCTCCCGGCGCCGCCGTCACCAAGCTGGCCAGCGTCGTCGTCGTCCCGTGCGCGCGGTGAAAACCCGCTGCCCGCCCCACCTCTGAGGCATCGCCGTCGATGTATGACGCGCCGCCGCCGCCGTGTACATGGATGTCCACGAAACCGGGGACCAGCGTCGCGTCCGGCACGTCGACATCAGGGGATCGCGGTGGCGGGCCCGCGCCGCAGCCCACGATCGTCGCGCCCGCGGTGTGCACCCAGCCTGGCCGGCAGAGGTCTTGTTCAAATACGACGGTCCCGGCGGCGATCAGCGGCACGCCGACACATCCGTTGTTGCGCTGTTAGTTTCATCGGGCCAGCGGCCGTTGTTTTCCCAGAAGTGGCGGATGTCTTCGAGCTGTCGGCCCTTGGTCTCCGGGGCGAACCGGTACACCAGAACGAACCCGACAACGGCGATCCCGGCGAAGACGGCGAACATGCCGGCGCCGCCGAGGCTGTCCAGCATGGTCAGGAACACGGACTCGATCAAGGCGTTGGCGGACAGATTCGCGGTGAGCATCGCGCTGGAGCCCAGCGATCGCAGGTGCGCCGGGAAGCTCTCGCCGGCGTACACCCAGACCAGGGCGCCGAAGCCGAAGGTGAATCCCATGGTGAACATCAGCAGACCGGCGTATCCGAAACCGGACACCGCGTCGGACTTTGCCGAGAATACGGCGATCAGCACCCCGTCGCCCAGGATCATCGTCGCGATGCCGCACAGCAGGATAGGCCGGCGGCCGACCCGGTCGACCAGTACCAGCGAGGTCAGCACGGCGGCCAATGACGCCACCTCCATCACCGCGGGCAACACCAGCAGAGCGAAATTGCCTTGAAAACCCATGGCCTGGAACAACAGCGGGCTGTAGTAGATGATCCCGTTGATGCCGCTCAGTTCGGCGAAGAAGCCGATCCCGACGACGAACAGGGTGGCGCGCAGATAGGGCAGGCGCAGCATCTCGAGGATGGATCCGCCCCGCTCTTCGGCCATGGCGTCGGAGATCTCGGCGAGTTCGGCGTCGACATCGCTGTTCGGCTCGATCCGCAGCAGCGATTTTCGGGCGTCGGCGTATCTGCCCTTGAACAGATACCACCGCGCCGTGTCCGGTGTGGAAGCCAACAGCGGAAGGACCAGTAGAGCAGGCACCGACGCCAGCCCAAGCATCCACCGCCAGCTGCCCGACTCCGCCAGCATGTACGCCGACAGGTAGCCGCCGATGATGCCGAGAATGGTCGCCACCTGGTAGGTGACCAGCATCGCGCCGCGGAGTCGGGCCGGCGCGGACTCGGCGATGAACACCGGCGTCACGGTGGCCGACAACCCGATTGTCATGCCGAGCGCCATGCGAGCCGCCATCAGCCACGGCATGGACGCCGCCGCGGCGCCCAGCAGCGAGAACACCGCATAGCCGCCGGCAACCAGCATCATCGACCGCTTGCGCCCGATCGCGTTGGCCAGGAAACCGCCGCTGAGCGCGCCGCAGATCTCGCCGATCACCACCATCGTGGTCAGCAGTTCCTGCTTGCGGACGGTGAGGTTGAAGTCGTTGGTGATGAACAGCAGCGCGCCGGCGATGTTGGAGAGGTCGTAGCCGCAGATGATGCCGAGCGTCGCCGCGGTGACTCCGATCAGCAATCGGCGCCGTGACTGTAGAGACTCGCCGAGGCGGCTCACATTCTCCCCTCCGGGTGGGCCGCCCCCGGTCCCCCCGCCGCTGCCTAGTGCTGCGGCCGTCGGTTCGTCGAACGCGCCACCATGATCAAGCCGAACACCACGACCGTACCGATCACCGCGACGCCGACCCTAACCGGCAAGGCGTCCGCGGCTGGTATCAACGCGGCCGCGTTTGCCGCGGGGCCACCGCCATTGTCGCCGGAGGCGACGGCCTTCGGCGCCAGCGACGGATCGGGTTCGATCAGGGTTCCCACCCGGGTGCCCGGCGCGGTCGCGAACCCATAATCCAGCAGGTGGGCGGCCTGCTGCCACGGCGCGATTGGCTGACGGGTGCCGTGCAGCAGCACCGCCATCAATCGCCGTCCGTCCCGGTTGGCGGCGCCGACAAAGGTCTGACCTGCGTCGTCGGTGTAGCCGGTCTTGCCGCCGAGCGCACCCGGGTAGTGGTAGAGCAACTGGTTGTCGTTTTCCAGCTCGTAGCCGGGGCTGTCGCCGTGCCCGGGGAAGTCGAACTTCTCGGTGTGCACGATGTCGGCGAAGGTCGGGTTCTCCCAGGCGTAGCGGTAGAACAGGCCGATGTCGTAGGCCGACGTGCTCATGCCGGGCCCGTCCAGGCCGGACGGCGTCGCCGCGCGGGTGTCTTTTCCGCTGAGCTTGGCGGCCAGCGCGTTGATCTTGTCCAATGCGACGGGCATGCCGCCCAGTTGCATGGCCAGCGCGTGTGCGGCGTCGTTGCCGGAGTGCATCAGCAGCCCGTGCAGCAGTTGGTTCACGGTGTAGGTGCCCCCCGGCGCCACGCCGACTTTGGTGCCCTCGGCGGCGGCGTCCTCCGGGGTGCCGTCGACGGTCTTGTTGAGGTTGAGTTCGCGCAGTGACGCCATCGCGACGAGTACCTTGATGACGCTGGCCGGACGGTGCCGGCCGTGCGGGTCGCGGGCGGCGACGATGGCGCCGCTGTCCAAGTCGGCGACCACCCAGGCCTCGGCTGAGATGTCGCCCGGCACCGGTGGGGTGCCGGCGGCGGTGACGACGCCGCAGCCGCCCAGCGCGTTGCCGCCGATCGGCGACGGCGGCACTGGCAGCGGCAGTGGAGGCTCGCCGGCCTGGGGCACTTCCGAGGAGTCCACCGCGGCCGGGGTAGCGACTTTGTACGGGCACAGATCGTGCGCTGATCCTGACCCCGGGTTAGGTTCCGCGAACGCCGCGGGCATGCCCATCAGCGCCGGGGTGCTCAGCATGAAACCGGCCGCTGCCAGGCAGGACGCCGTTCTCAACAGTGTCATCGTCTGAGCAGAGTAGGCGATCAGCGGTCCAATTCCCGGGAGCCGCGCTGTGGCTGGTGTTACGGATGTTGCAAATTCACGTAACAAACTCCCGGCCCTGCGATGCGGCCGAGCCATAGTCGTCCCGACGTTTCCACCACGCCGGTGGCCAAGCCGAAGTCCGGATGCTGGACCCGCAGCTGGGCCACCACCTGACCGTCGTCGGGGTCGAACCCGACCACCCACACCGTCGGCTTCGGATCGGGCAGCCACCGGTAGGGCAGCAGCTTCCACATCACGCTGCGGATGATCGGTGCCCGCGGCGCCAACCATTCGTTGAGCGCATTGCGGTCCGACACCAGCGCCACCCAGATCCGGCCGTCCAGGCCGGTCGAGATGTTGTCGGGATAGCCCGGCAGCTCGGTGACCAACCTGGTGATGGTCCCGGCCTGCTCGCCGGTCAGCCAGTACTTCGACACCCGGCAGCCGGCGCTCTCGGCGAACACCACCGCCGATTCGTCACTGGTCAGCGTGACGCCGTTGGCGAAGTAAAGGCCACCGGCCAGCTCGGTGACCGTCCCGTCGGGCTCACGCCGGAACAGCGCGCCGGTCGGGCGTCCCTCGACGATCGAGCCCTTGTAGTACTCGTAGTGGAAGCGGCTGGTCGACTCGGTGAAAAAGATTGTGCCGTCCGACGATTCGACGGCGTTGGAGCAGAATGTCAGCGGTCGGCCATCGATCTCGGCCACCAGCGTCTCGATGTCGCCGGTGGCGGGGTCGCAGCGCAGCAGGCCGCGGTGGCTGTCGCAGATCAATAGACGGCCGTCGTGAGCGACCGCCAAGCCCAGCGGCCGCCCACCGGTGTCGGTGATCGTCTGGACCACGCTGCCGTCGGGGCTGATCCGGAGGATGCGACCGTCCTCGACACCGGTGAAGATGTTGCCGTCGGCGTCGGCGACGACGTCCTCTGCGGCGGTGCCCGGCACATCGATGATGTGCAGCGCCGCAGTGAAATTCGGCTCGGGCAGTGGTCGCGACGGCGGCGGCTGCCAGCGGATCGGATCGATACTGGGCTTCACCGGGTCTCCTTGAGCACAGTGCGCAGGATGGATTCGATGGTGTCGAACTCGGGCTGTCCGCTGATCAGTGGAGGCGCGATCACGACGACCGGGTCGCCGCGGTCATCGGTCCGGCAGTACAGACCCGCAGCGAACAACGACGAGGCGATGTGCGGCAGCAGCTTTGCCGCCTCGGCGCGGGTGAAGGTCTCGCGGGTCGCCTGATCCTTGACCAGCTCGATCGAGTAGAAATAGCCCTCGCCGCGGACGTCTCCGACGATCGGCACGTCGTAGAGTCGCTCCAACGCGGCCCGCAACGCCGGCGCCTGACGCTTGACGTTGGCGTTGAGGTCCTCGCGCTCGAAGATGTCGAGGTTGGCCAGCGCGACCGCCGCCGACACCGGATGGCCGCCGAACGTGTAGCCGTGCGGGAACACCGTCGTGCCATCGTTGAACGGTTCGAACAGTCGATCGCTCGCGATCATCGCCCCGATCGGCGAGTACCCGGAGGTCAATCCCTTGGCGCAGGTGATGATGTCGGGTT
>NZ_JBYCLD010000121.1:0-6920 GCF_057473725.1 Mycobacterium sp. TH-M11
TGGACACCTGGGCCAAGGCACTTGAAGCGCACAAAGACCAGGCGGTCGAGCTCAAGGGCGAGCAGACCTACGAAACGTTCTTGAAGTACCTGACGGGTTGCCGGGAGCTGTTCCGTGACGGTTACACCGACGTCTGCCAGTTCACGATGGAAAAGGCAATGGCGTAAGCGACTTTCGAGGACATGGTGACACAGATGACTGATCTCAAGCCGTACTACGAAGAGTCTCAAGCGGCATATGACATCTCCGATGATTTCTTCGCGCTGTTCCTCGATCCGACGATGGCGTACACCTGTGCGTACTTCGAGCGCGACGACATGACGCTGGAAGAGGCGCAGAACGCCAAGTATGACTTGGCATTGCGCAAGCTCAACCTCGAGCCGGGAATGACGGTGTTGGACGTCGGTTGCGGGTGGGGAGCGGGACTGGTCCGGGCGGTGACGGAGTTCGACGTCAACGTCATCGGAATCACGCTCAGTCGCAACCACTGCGCGCGCAGCGCGGCCACTCTGGCGAGGATCGGTACCGAGCGCCGTGCGGAGGCGCGCCTGCAGGGGTGGGAAGAATTCGACGAGAAGGTTGATCGGATCTTCACCATCGAAGCGTTCGACGCGTTCAAGAAGGCTCGCTACGCCGCGTTCTTCGAACGCGCCTACGACATTCTGCCCGACGACGGTCGAATGTTGTTCCACAGCATATTCACCTACCCGCAGACCTATTGGCGTGAGCATGGCATCAAGGTGACGATGAGCGATCTGCGCTTCGTCCGATTCCTCGGCAAGGAGATCTTTCCCGGTGGGGAGATGGCGGGTCGCGACGACATCTACGAGTACTCGCAAGGCGCCGGATTCCATATCCAGGACGCCTTTTTGATGCCGGAGCACTACATCCGGACCCTGGACATGTGGGCGGACAATCTGCGCCACAACCGTGAACGCGCCGTCGCCGTCCAGTCCGAGGAAGTGTACGAGCGCTACCTGCGCTATCTGACCGGCTGCGCAGACCTCTTCGAACGAGGGATCAGCAATGTCGGGCAGTTCATCCTGACTAAGTAGTGGCCCGGAAGCGAGGTGCGGACATGGCCAGAGGGACTCGGCTTTCCACCGGGAATGGCCTCCCCGAGGTAGTGGTCACGGGTGTCGCGATGACGACGGCGCTGGCGACGGACGCCGAGGACACCTGGAAGAAACTGCTGGACGGACAAAGCGGCATCCGTAAGCTCGAAGACCCCTTCGTCGAGCGGTTCGACCTCCCGGTGCGTATCGGCGGGCATCTGCTCGAGGACTTCGACCACGAGCTGAACCGCAAGGAACTGCACCGGCTGTCGTACCTGCAGAAGATGGCGGTCATCCTGGGCCGTCGGGTCTGGGCGAATGCCGGTTCGCCAGAGGTGGATCCACGCAGATTGCTGGTCTCGATCGGCACCGGGCTCGGCTCCCCGGAGGAGCTGGTCTGGGGTTACCAAGGCATGGTGGAACGCGGTATGAAGGCGGTCTCGCCGCTAGGCGTGCAGAAGTACATGCCCAACGCGGCGGCCGCTGCCGTGGGTCTGGAGCGTGGCGCCAAAGCAGGTGTCTTCACCCCGATCTCGGCGTGCGCGTCCGGCGCCGAGGGGATCGCGCAAGCCTGGCGCAACATCGTCTACGACGAGGCTGACATCGCAATCTGCGGCGGTGTCGAGACCAAGATCGAAGCGGTTCCCATCGCGGGATTTGCCGCGATGCGCATCGTGTTGTCCACTCACAACGACGACCCGACCGGCGCGTGCCGGCCGTTCGACGCCGACCGCAGCGGCTTTGTATTCGGCGAGGCCGGCGCGTTGCTCGTCATCGAGACTCTTGAGCACGCAAAGGCGCGGGGCGCAACCATTCTCGGCCGGCTGATGGGCGCCGGAATCACCTCGGACGGCCACCACATCGTGGCGCCCGATCCGCAGGGCGAGCGCGCGGGCTACGCGATGACCCGAGCGATCGATCTTGCGGGCCTGGCTCCGACCGACATCGACCACATCAACGCACACGCCACCGGAACCAGGATCGGCGATCTGGCCGAGGCCCAGGCAATCAACAACGCCATGGGCGGGCACCTCGCCGCGGTGTATGCACCGAAATCCGCTCTCGGTCATTCGGTCGGGGCGGTCGGTGCCGTGGAGGCGATTCTGACAGTGCTGGCGCTGCGGGACGGCGTAGTCCCGCCGACGCTGAACCTGCACCGCATCGATCCAGAGATCGACCTGGATGTCGTGGCCGGTGACGTACGGGTGGGGGACTACCGATACGCGATCAGCAATTCCTTCGGATTCGGTGGCCACAACGTGGCCCTCGCGTTCGGAAAGTACTAGAAGGGGGGGTGCTCTCGGCCCCAGCCGAGAGCACATTGTCATGCCGAAAAACCTAACACCGCATTTCAAAGACGTGCAGGCGCACTACGACCTGTCCGACGAGTTCTTCCAGCTCTTCCTCGACCCGACCCAGACCTACAGCTGCGCCTACTTCGAACGCGACGACATGACGCTCGAGCAAGCCCAGATCGCCAAGATTGACCTTGCGCTGGGCAAGCTGGGCCTGCAGCCCGGCATGACGCTGCTCGACATCGGCTGCGGCTGGGGGGCCACCATGCGGCGCGCCGTCGAAGCCCATGACGTCAACGTCATCGGCCTGACGTTGAGCAAGAACCAGGCCGTCCACGTGGAGGCCATGTTCGCCGGCATGGACAGTCAGCGCACCAAGCGGGTGCTACTGGAGGGTTGGGAGAACTTCGGCGAACCGGTCGATCGGATTGTGTCCATCGGCGCCTTCGAGCACTTCGGTCATGAGCGCTACGAGGACTTCTTCACCATGGCCCACGCCGTTCTGCCGCCCGACGGTGTGATGCTGCTACACACCATCTCCGGGTTGACGCTGCCGCAGATGGCCGACCGTGGCATGCCGCTGACCTTCGCGATGGCCCGGTTCATCAAGTTCATCGCCACCGAGATTTTCCCCGGCGGGCGGCTACCCACCATCGAGATGGTTGAAGAGCATTCGGCCCGAGCGGGTTTCACTCTGACCCGAAGGCACTCGCTGCAGCCCCATTACGCCAGGACCCTCGACTGCTGGGCGGCGGCGCTGGAAGGCAACAAAGACAAGGCGATCGAGATCCAGGGCCAAGAGGTCTATGACCGCTACATGCATTACCTGACCGGGTGCGCCAACGGATTCCGCACCGGCTACATCGACGTCAACCAGTACACCTTGCAGAAGTAGGCCTGGCGATGACTGATACTCCGGCCGCCAGGACCTTACGGCCGCATTTCGCCGACGTCCAAGCTCACTACGACCTCTCCGACGACTTCTTCGCGCTGTTCCAGGATCCGACCCGCACTTACAGCTGTGCCTATTTCGAGCCGCCGGAGCTGTCACTGGAACAGGCCCAGATCGCCAAGATCGATCTCAATCTCGACAAGCTCGACCTGCAGCCCGGAATGACGCTGCTCGACATCGGCTGCGGTTGGGGTTCCACGATGAAGCGGGCGATCGAGCGCTACGACGTCAACGTCATCGGGCTCACCCTGTCGAAGAATCAACATGCCTACGCGCAGCGGCTACTGGACACCATCGCTACCGATCGTGAGCGCCGAATACTGCTGCACGGGTGGGAAGAGTTCGATCAGCCGGTCGACCGAATCGTTTCTATTGAGGCGTTCGAACATTTCGGGCACGAGCGCTACGACGACTTCTTCGTACGGTGTTTCGACATCATGCCCACGGACGGGCGAATGACGATCCAGAGCAGCGTCAGCTACCACCCCTACGATCTGAATGCGCGCGGCAAGAAGCTGACGTTCGAGACCGCCCGCTTCATCAAGTTCATCCTCACCGAGATCTTCCCCGGCGGCCGACTGCCCACCACCGACATGATGGTTGAGCACGGCCAGAAGGCCGGTTTTACTGTTCCAGAAGCGCTTTCGCTGCGGCCGCACTACATCAAGACCCTGCAGGTCTGGGCCGATGCGTTGGAAGCCAACAAGGAAAAGGCCATCGAGATTCAGTCCGACGAGGTATACCAGCGCTACCTGAAGTACTTACGCGGCTGCGAGTACTACTTCATCGACGAAGTCCTCGACGTCAGCCTGGTCAGCTACCTCAAACCCGGCGCCGCGAGGGGCTCCTAAAACCCGGGAATAGCCGGAATGGCTGGGATTCCACCCGACAAGCCGGGGATCCCGACCGACATCCCCGGGATCTGCGGCAGATCCGGCATCTGGCCGCTGGCCAGTTGCGACAGCATCTGCGGGCAGTAGATTTGCACGGCGATCTCGGTGAACAGCTGCGCCATCTGGGGCGACATGCTGGGCCCGCCGCCCAGGCCGGTGACCGGGGCCGCCACAGCTGCGGCGGTGCCGGCCGGCTCGGTCAGCATCGGGCAGACGGATTGGCCGAGGGCAGCCGTTGCGGCGGGGTCGGCGACCGGGATGCCAGCCCCGGCCAGATCGGACAGGAACGAGGAGTCCACCGGGCTCGCCTGCGCCGGTGCCGCCAACCCCGTGGTGGCGATCAGGCCTACTAAGCCCGCCCCCGCGCCCGTCTTGCTCATGAAGCCTCGCATGCATCCCCCTCGTCTTGGTTCGGCGCCGAGCGGTGCCCGAGATTTGTCCGAACGTTCTTGTTGAAATCCTGCATCAAAGCGGTAACACCGGCGAGTCGGCCGGGTCACGGTTTGCCTACGGCGCTGTCTCGCCCGGGCCAACGCCGCAATTTCGGGACTTTGGGCCGAAATCGGGGCTCAGCCCGCTAGGTTGTTGGAATCGTTCATGGTGGGCACATCCAATGCTCAGCTATGTGGGGACGCGAAAGAGGTCCACGCCAGATGGCTCGACGTCGTAGTGGGAAGTTGAATCGTCGGCTGGGCGCCGCAGTGGGTTCGGCTCTGGTGGCCGGTGTGGCCGTGCCGGTCCCGGCGGGCGCCGACGTGATCGGCGACGTGCTTGAGCAGGTGATGGCACCGTTCGTGGGTGCGGACACCCACAGCGTGGACTGGTCCGCGCTGTCGAGGCCGGCGGCCTGGGACGCATTCTTCGATCCGGAGCACTGGAACGACGTCCTCGCCGGGTTGTCCGCCGCGCCGAGCGCGGGAGCGGCCGATGCGACGATGTGGTTGCAGCAGCTCATCTACACGCCGCTGCACTCCGGCATCGAAAGCTGGATCCACAGCACCGGTCACACGCCAATCCTGGACGGGCTCAACGACCTCAGTAGGGCGCTGGGCTGGGGTGCGATGATCGCCGACGGTACGGCGGGAACCGAGGCGCATCCCGACGGCGGTGACGCGGGCTGGCTGTTCGGCGATGGCGGCGCCGGCTGGGACAACACCGCAGTCGGTGGCGGAGGGGCCGGGGGAGCGGCGGGCATGTTCGGAAACGGCGGTGCCGGCGGCGACGGCGGTGAGGGCGGTCTCGGCGGCAATGGGGGAGACGGCGGTGCCGGCGGCTGGTTGATCGGCGTCGGCGGGGCCGGTGGGGACGCGGGCAACGGGGTCTATGGCGGCGCCGGAAGCTTGCCGGCGCTGGGCGGCGCCGGCGGCGCGGCCGGCATGTTCGGCATCCACGGTTCGGTCGGGCATTTCGGCACTCTGGCCGGCGCCCCGGCCAGCGGCCCCTACACCGGCCTGTCCACCACCGGCGCCTGGATCACCGACAGCGAAGGCAGGGTGGTGATCCTGCACGGGCTCAACCAGGTCTACAAGATCGCGCCGTATACCCCGGGCGCCGACGGGTTCGGCGACGATGACGCCGCGTTCCTGGCCGCCAACGGCTTCAATGCCGTCCGGGTAGGCGTGCTCTGGGCGGGCGTGGAGCCGCAGCCCGGCGTGTTCGACCCCGATTACCTCGCCGCGATCAAGCAGACCGTGCAAACCCTGTCCGACCATGGCATTTACAGCATCCTCGACTTCCACCAGGACTTCTACAGCGCCGGCTTCGGCGGCGACGGCGCGCCGGAGTGGGCGGTGCTGACCGGTGGGTTGCCCAACCCCGACGTGGGTCAGATCGGCACCTACTTGTTCAACCCCGCGCAGCTGCATGCCTGGGATGCGTTCTGGTCCAACGCCAAAGCCGGGGACGGCATCGGTCTGGCCAACCACTACGCGCGTTCCTGGCAGTACGTCGCCGACTACTTCAAGGACGATGCCAGTGTGGCCGGCTACGGCATCATCAACGAGCCGTGGCCGGGCTCGCCGTGGCTGTCGGGCGTGCTGGGCAGCCCACACTTCGATGCCCAGACCCTGACGCCGTTCTACAACCAGATGGCCGCGGCGATTCGCTCCGTCGACCCCAACACCCCGGTGCTGTTTGAGCCGACCTTTCTGTTCAACACGGCGATACCGACGTCGCTGGGCGCCGTGGACGATCCGCACGGGATCTTCGCGTTCCACAACTACTGCCTGGCGAATTCGGTCTTCGAAATCGACTTCGGCTGCGGGCTGAATTTCGACATCCTGTTGAACAACGCTGCGACATATGCCGACTCGCACAATATTCCGGCACTGATGACCGAGTTCGGTGCCACCGCCAACGCCGGTGTCATCGCCAACACGCTGGCGCACACCAATCCCTTCCGGTACGGCTGGATGGAGTGGGCCTATACCGGCGGTGACGTCGCCAGCAGCTCACCGGAGGGCCAGGCGCTGGTCTTCGACACGAATCTGCCGCCGGTCGGCGACAACGTCGACGCCGCCAAACTCGCAGCGCTGGCCGAGCCGTACCCGCAGACGATCGCCGGTGTGCCGAACGCCTGGTCATTCGTGGGCGGCATCTTCCACTTCAACTACTCGACCGCGATGGCTGACGGTTCGGGCAGCTTCGCCGCCGACGCGCAGACCCGGATTGTGATGCCGGCTCTGCAGTACCCGAACGGCTACCAGGTGGATGTCATCGGCGGGCA
>NZ_JBYCLD010000122.1:0-2761 GCF_057473725.1 Mycobacterium sp. TH-M11
CCGGTCCACGCTGACGCGGCCGCAACCAGCGGGCCCGAACCCGCACCGGCATACATCAATCCGGAATTGACCTCCGGAGGCAACACACCAAAATCCATCGCCACAGTCATCAACTCATCCTGAAGCTAGCCCGCGAGAACGGTGTTGGCGGCTTCGGTGACCGCGTAGGAGCCGGCGCTGCCGCTCAAGGTGTTGACGAACATCCCCAGAATCGCGCTGGCCTGTGCGCCGATCGACTGATACAGCTGGCCGTAGGTGGAGAACTGGGCCGCGGTCAAGACCGACACCTGGTCGGCGGCGGCCGGAAGCACTGCGGTGGTCGGGCCCATCGCGGCGGTGTTCTGGCTGGCTATTGTCGAGCCGATACCGGCCAGCCGACCGGCAGCATCTGCCAGCATTTCCGGTTGAGTGGTCGTAAAAGACATAGCAAATCCCTCTCGTGGAATAGCCGCTTCTCACCTCAGGGTGGTTTCGGCGCGATTCGATGAACTCCAACGTTTGGGCGCTGGAGTGCGTGAAAAATGTTGTCGTGTAAGCCGATTCAGACGACGGAAAGGACGCCGGGGCTGGTTCGCAACGAAATGGACCCCGGTTTCGGATACGGACTATCGTCAGAACTCATTTCGCCTCACCTCCTCACGGCCAGGGCGCACAGGGGCGCCAACACGATGCACAAGGGATGGGGCGAAACGACACCACTGCCGTCCGCAGCACCCCTCTCGTCAGAGCTTTGGCACTGCACGGCGTATCCGGAGAGTCCGGAAGCCACTTGGGCTCAACCCTTAAGCCGGGAAGAGCTGTCCTGACCCTGGGCGTCTTTCGACGTTCGAGGTCAGTGGCCTATATCCGTACAGACGCCTCACCTAGCGAGGTGCATGTAACTTACAGCTAGAAGTCTGGCAGCGATACCGCACCAAGTCAATGAACTCACCGTAGGTTTACCTAAATTTTTTCCGTTTGGCCCGATGAGCGCGAGTTGACAAGGTGCCGGCCGGTCCACCAAATGGCTAGTCGGGCTTCTTCTCTGCGACTGCTGCACTCAACCCCTCGGCGAGGTCGTCGTGGGTCAACTCCTTGAACCGTCGCAGCTGGTCGTCGCTGAACTCCTCCACGTCGCCGGACAACACCGCGTCGAGATCATCGTCGTCGAGTCGAAAGCTACGGTGATCGCGGGCCTTTTCCACCACGTTGCGCACGAACCCGGCATTCCCCAACGTGTCGATGCCCCGGATCAGGTCGCCGTCGGGTGAGATGGTCTCGTCGTTGTAGAACCTGGTGTAGTGCGGCAGCAGACCCTCGGCAGCGTCGTCGGTGATGATGTCCTCGTTTTCCCGGCCCATCAACTGCGTCAGCGCGACGAGCTCTTTCGGGTTGTAGCTGTAGAACTCGATGACAGTGGAGAACCGGCGCCGCAGCCCCTGGTTGACCTCCAGCATCTTGTCCATCGCCTTGGCGTACCCGGCCCCGAATACCACCAGTTCGTCACGGTGGTTCTCCATGTACAGCAGCAACGTATTGATGATCGCGTTACCGTAGGCGTCGCCCGTGGAGTAGCCGCTCTCGTGCAGGTTGTGCATCTCGTCGAAGAAGACGGCTCCGCCAAGCGCCTCCTCGAGCATCTCCTCGGTGTTCTTCTCCGCGTCGGCCATGTAGCGGCCCAACAACTTCGCGCGACTCGTCTCGACCACCAACGGCTTACGCAGCACGGTCAAGCCGCACAACTGTTTCGAAAAGGCCCGCGCCACCGATGTTTTGCCCGTTCCGGGCGGCCCCAGCAGCAACGTGTGACGCGAGGTCACCGGCACCGGCAGGCCCATTTTGGCGCGAGCCAGGTTCACTTTCGTGGTCGACTTGATCAGCTTGATTTCCCGCTTGGCCTGATCCATACCGAGCATCGCGTTGAGCTCGGCGTCGCCTTCGTCGAGGTACTTCTTGGCCATCTCCGAATGCCGGGCGGCCTCCGTCTCTTCGCGGGTGGGCGCACTGTCCACGTCCCACGGGTCTGTGCGGGCCTCGATGGTTTCCGGGTCGGTCAGCACCAACCGGTAGCTGGTGTTGTCCAGCGCCTCGCGTGCCGGGACGAATTTCGCGTCGCGGGAGTAAACCCGGCGCAGCGACTCGACGGCCTCCTCTTCGCGGCCCATGTGGCGAAAGCACATGCCCTGGGTGTACATGGCGACGTTGGCCGCGCTGGGTACCCGATCCCCCTCGATGGCTTCCTGGGCGCGACGGGTCGCCTCTTCGAACACCCCCAGCGACGCCAGCGCGGTGGTCGCCATCGCGGCTCCGGCGGCCTTGAGTTCAGGATGCCGCCAGCCCGCGCCCGGTGGGAATTGGGTGAGCACGTCGGGCCAGCGTCCGGTGCGGAAGTGCAGCAGCCCCCGCACATATTTGACCAATTCCTCGTCGGAGGGGTGCCGCGGCGTAATCGAATCCAGCAGCTCGGCTGCTTCGGCGTAGCGCTTCGCCTCGGTGAGGGCGGCCGCGTAGCCGGCGGCCAGCGACTCGACGCTGGTGACCGCGAGCTTCAGGAACATCCCATCGGAAATCTCGGGACGAAACTCCAGCTCCGTCAACCCCAGGCGGCGGATCTCCCAGCCGAATGTCTGCACCGACTGCCATGCGCCGGTGAGCACCGTGATGTTCTGGTCGCCGGCCAGCAGCCGCGCCAGCCAGGCGTCGCACATCGCTGGGTCCAGGCTGGTCGCCGTCGTGAACATGCGCAGGGCCACCTGCGGATTGTGGCTGGGCTGAAGCCCAT